>JAADFR010000191.1 GCA_013152755.1 Alphaproteobacteria bacterium | reverse complement strand
GTCCTCATCCTCGCCCTCCGCACCGGGCAGATAATGGTGCAGATAGCTGACCGTAGCCTCATGGAAAATGGTAAAGTCCTGACCGTCCTGTATGATCGTGGCGGAAATTTTATGACCATTCACCGCAATATCCAGCGTGGCCCCCGCACGGCGTAATATCTGCACCTCCAGCTCGGCACCCTCAATGGTCAGCTGGAAATCCTGTTCCCGGTAGGTAACCTTAACCTCTCGCGGTTCCCCGTGATCCATAAAGGTGAGCGTGGTTTTCAAATCCAGATTCATCCGCCAGCCATCGCTATGATCCCACGGGTCACGGCCTGTGCTAGTGGGGGCAAGCTCCGCCATGGTGGCCAGTGCCAGAATGACGTGATCCGCGCGCCTGTCCTCAGGCATAAGGTCATCTTTGAAATTCTCAATAAAGCCCGTATCCAGATCAGCCGCCCTAAAGGCCGGGTGTCGGATAATACGGCCCAGAAATTCCAGATTACACGTCAGCCCCGCCACCGCCGTCTGGCTGAGGGCCTTGTCCATCTGGCGCAAGGCCCCGGCCCGGTCCCGGTCCCATACGATCAGCTTGGCAATCATGGGATCATAATAGATGCTTACCTCATCGCCCTGCTCAACCCCGGTATCAAGGCGAAAATGGGTATTTTCCATTGGGCTGGAAAAATGCGTGATCTTTCCGGTTTGAGGCATAAAATTATTTTCCGGGTCCTCTGCGTAGAGCCGCACCTCAAAGGCATGACCTCTCAGGGGGATTTCATCTTGCGTTAGGGGCAGTGGCTCCCCCGCCGCAATGCGCAACTGCCAATCAACCAGATCCTGCCCGGTGATCAATTCCGTCACCGGATGCTCGACCTGAAGCCGGGTATTCATCTCCATGAAATAGAAAGGCGCGTTGTCCAGTCCTTGCGTCACATCGACGATAAATTCAATGGTCCCGGCCCCGCTATAGCCAATGGCCTTGGCCGCCGTAACCGCCGCATCACCCATGGCTTTGCGCATTTCGTCCGACATGCCGGGCGCGGGGGCTTCCTCAACCACCTTTTGATGGCGGCGTTGCAGGGAGCAATCACGTTCGTAAAGATAAACCGCATCGCCGTGATTATCGCCGAAAACCTGAACTTCTATATGGCGGGGCTTGGTCAGGTATTTTTCAAGCAACACATGGGCATTGCCGAATGACGCCTTGGCTTCCCGCTGACAGCTTTCCAGAGAGGCGGTAAACTCATCCGCCTGTTCCACAAGGCGCATGCCCTTGCCGCCGCCGCCCGCAACCGCCTTGATCAATATGGGATAGCCAATTTTAGCGGCCTCGGCCTGTAAAACATCTATGTTCTGATCAGCCCCCTGATAACCCGGCACCACCGGCACCCCGGCATGGGCCATAATATCCTTGGCCTTGTCCTTCAGCCCCATGGACCGGATGCTGTCCGCACTTGGCCCGATAAAAACAATGCCCGCCTTCTGACAGGCCTCAGAGAATTCGGCATTTTCCGATAGGAAGCCATAGCCCGGATGGATGGCCTCTGCCCCCGATTTCCGGGCCACGTCAAGGATCACATCGGCCCGCAGATAACTGTCCTGTGCTGCCGCGCCGCCAATATGATGGGCCTCATCAGCGAGGCGCACATGACGGGCGGTCCGGTCCGCATCAGAATAAACCGCCACGGTGCGGATACCATTTTCCTGTGCGGTTTTGATGACCCGGCAGGCTATCTCGCCCCGGTTCGCAATGAGTATCTTTGTAAACATCATCCCTTGCCCATCCAATCGGGTTTTCGTTTTTCCAGAAAGGCCGCAAGCCCTTCTTTGGCCTCGGCGCGCGCGCGGATGGCGGCAATCCGTTCTGCGGAATCCTCCATAATATCCGGCGTGATCGCCCGCCCGCCGTAATCCAGTATCAGCCGTTTGGCCTCCCGCATGGCCAAGGGACCATTGGCCCGCACATGATCCAGCATAGCTTGCAATTGTGTGGCCATTTCCTCTTCGGTAGTGGTCAGCTCATGAACCAGACCCATGTCATAGGCCCGTTGGCCCTTAAAGCGCTCGCCAGTCTGAAAATACCGCCGGGCATGGCGCGCGCCGATGGCACTCAGGACGTAGGGCGATATAGTGGCCGGGATCAGGCCGATTTTGACCTCAGACAGGGCAAAAGTGGTATTCACATCCGCAATCACCAGATCACAGCAAGCCACAAGGCCAAGGCCGCCGCCCATGGCCGCCCCCTGTACGCAGGCTATGGTCAATTTGTTCAGGCTATAGAGATCACTCAGCATAATCGCCAGATGTTCAGCATCGGCCAGATTTTCATTGTGGGAGAAATCCGCCGCCCGCGCCATCCAGTTCAGGTCCGCCCCCGCCGAAAAGCTCTTGCCCGCCCCGCGTAAAACCACCGCCCGGCAATGCTTATCGGCTTCCAATGTTTGAAAGACTTCGCTCAACCGACTGATCATATGCTCATCAAAAGCGTTATGAACTTCCGGCCTGTTCAGGGTCACGAAGGCAATGCCGTCATCACCCTGTTCCAATATAACAGTATCATTGGTCATCTGAATTCCTTTACATCCTGAAAACGCCGTAGGTGGTCGGGCGGGGCGTTGAGGCTGGCCGACAGGCCAAGACCCAGAACCCGTCTTGTGTCTTTCGGATCAATCACCCCGTCATCCCATAGCCGCGCCGAGGCGTAATAGGGGTGACCCTGATGCTCATATTGGTCCTCAATGGGCTTTTTAAAGGCGGCTTCATCTTCGGCGCTCCATGTTTCACCGGACCGTTCAATACCGTCCCGCTTAACCGTGGCCAGAACATTAGCCGCCTGTTCGCCGCCCATGACCGATACCCGGGCATTGGGCCACATCCACAGGAAACGCGGGTTATAGGCTCGGCCGCACATGCCGTAATTGCCCGCCCCGAAAGAGCCGCCAATGATCACAGTGAATTTTGGCACCTGCGCGCAGGAAACAGCGGTCACCAGCTTGGCCCCGTCCCGGGCAATGCCCCCGGCCTCATACTTCTGACCAACCATAAAACCCGTCACATTCTGCAGGAAAATCAGCGGGATACCCCGGTGATTGCACAGCTCAACAAAATGCGCGCCTTTAAGGGCTGATTCAGAGAAGATCACACCGTTATTGGCCACAATCCCCACCGGCATACCGTAAATATGAGCAAAGCCACAAATCAGCGTGGTGCCGTAGCGTTTCTTAAATTCATCAAAATCACTGCCATCCACGATGCGGGCAATGACCTCCCGCACATCGTAAGGCGTTTTCAGGTCCGGCGGCACAATGCCGTGAAGCTCCGCCGGGTCATATAATGGTTCCCGGCTGTCCCGCATATCCAACTGAATGTCTTTTTTACGGTTGAGATTACCAACAATGGTCCGGGCAATTTCCAGCCCGTGATTATCATCCTGCGCCAGATGATCAGCCACGCCGGAAATGCGGGTATGCACATCGCCGCCGCCCAAATCCTCGGCGCTGACCACCTCACCCGTCGCCGCCTTGACCAAGGGGGGACCCGCCAGAAAGATCGTCCCCTGTTCCTTGACAATGACATTTTCATCGCTCATGGCTGGCACGTAGGCCCCGCCCGCCGTGCAAGACCCCATGACCACAGCGATCTGAGGGATGCCCTTGGCCGACATATTGGCCTGATTATAGAATATACGCCCGAAATGATTTTTGTCGGGGAAGACCTCATCCTGTGTCGGCAGGTTCGCGCCGCCGCTGTCGACCAGATAAATGCACGGCAGATTATTCTGTTCGGCAATTTCCTGTGCGCGCAGATGTTTTTTCACGGTCATGGGAAAATAGCTGCCGCCCTTTACCGTGGCATCATTACAGACAATGACACATTCCTGTCCCGCCACCCGGCCAATGCCGGTGATCACCCCGGCGGCGGCCACATCCTTGCTATACATGTCATATGCAGCGAGTTGTGAAAATTCCAGAAAAGCCGACCCCTTGTCCAGCAACCGGTTAACCCGATCGCGGGGCAAGAGCTTGCCGCGGTCCAGATGACGCTGGCAATATTTCTCACCCCCGCCGCCTTCTATGAGGGTCAGCTTGGCCCTGAGATCCGCAACAATATCAGCCATGGCCTGTTGATTGGCCAGATATTCGGGGCTGTTGAGGTCTATATCAGATTGAATGATCGTCATGAACTATATCACATCCTAATGTTATATATCCCAGACACTACCCTAATTTATATCATAGATAAAATCACTAATATTTATTTAACCCATAGATAATTTCTATGGGTTAGTAATAAAAAGGGTCGGCCCCTTTTACATAAAGACCGACCCGTATTTAAAAAATTATATCATGTGACGATTACAGCCACATGACAAAAATTATTAATCTTTATCGCAAGGATTATGTTTTTTGGCGCAAGGGTTCATATGTTCCATCTTTTCCTTTGCACAAGGGTTCATATGTTCCATCTTCTTCTTGGCACAAGGGTTCATATGTTCCATCTTCTTCTTGGCGCACGGGTTCATATGTTCCTTCTTTTCCTTTGCACAAGGATTCATATGTTCCATTTTCTTTTTAGCACAAGGATTCATCTCACCTTTTTCATGTGCATAACTGGCAGTTGCAAACAGTGCAACGGACACAGAGAACATCATTGCCACAATAATTTTACTAATATTTTTCATTTCAGGCCTTCCTAATGGTTATTTTCACTGGTGTTTCAGTCAGCTATTTCACTGCTGACTTTATCGTTAATTCACTAAATACTTATGTAATAACGCACGGTCATGTTACATGAATTGCATTGACAAAGCAAATTTCAATACCTTTAATAACGAAATGTTGATCACAGCTTCACACCATATAAATAAATAAAAAAGCAATAAAATTATGTCCCGAAAATTAATCATTCTTATTGGCATCTGCGGCCTTATTCTTGTGGCGGTTGTCCTGACCATGACCAAATCGGATCCGGTAACACAAGCGGCCAGCCCCCTGCCCGCAACCCATTGGCAACAACCTTTAAAACCGCAAGGCCCGCCGCCGGAAGAATGGAGCGAACTGGAACAATCCCTACAGCCGGAATCCTGCGCTGAATGTCATGCCGATAAGTATGACGAATGGAAAACCAGCCTCCATGCCCATGCCATGTCGCCGGGTTTTGTTGGGCAGATCATCACCTATGACACCCAGAGCGCAAATGACTGTATGGAATGTCACGCCCCGCTGGCGGAACAGAAACAGGCGTTCGCTGACGCCCGCGCGCAGGGCAAGGGCCACCTGCCCGCCGCACAGGGCCTTGCCGCCGCAGGCAACAGCTGTGCCGGTTGTCACATTCGGGAGAATAAGCGTTTTGGACCGCCCCAAAGAGATACGGGCCAGACCGGACAAAGCGATACGGATAATCCCCACGGCGGCGTATTCCGCACCGCTGATTTTGAAAAATCCGACTTTTGTGCCAGCTGTCATCAATTCCCGCAGGATTACGCCATCAATGGCAAACCGCTGGAGAATACGGTCGTAGAATGGCAGGCCAGCCCCCAGGCCGCCGAAGGCATCAGCTGTCAGATGTGCCATATGCCGGACCGCAAACACCTCTGGCGCGGCATCCATGACCCGGATATGGTGCGGGATGGCCTTGAAGCAACCCATGACGTGACAAAGGTGATGGCACGCTTTACCCTGAAAAGCACCGGGGTTGGCCATGCCTTTCCCACCTATATCACGCCCAAAGTCATCCTGCAGGCCGTCCGCCTTGACCAACAGGGCAATCCGCTTTTGGATACGGCAGTATCTTACGTGATTAAACGGGATGTGGGCTATGCGGGGGGACGATGGCTGGAATATTCAGACACCCGTCTTCTGCCCGGTGAGACAGCCAGCCTTGAGCTGGACTGGGGCAAGAGCAACCGCATCAAGATGTGGCTGGAAATCTATCCCGATGATTATTACGAACATGAGGTTTATGCAGGTCTGGTTGAAAGTTTTGCCGACGGCAGCCCGGAAAAGGCTCTGATTGAACAGGCCATCGTCAAGGCGCAGGCCAGCAATTTTACCCTGTTTGAAACTATTTTACAGAAACCGGAGCAATAGCCCAACCAAACCCCCGGATCACAATCCGGGGTTCATTTTTCAGTCTGCTCAGACCGCCATAAACATGGATTCCGGCTCGGAGGCCGGAATGACAAGAGAGGGGAAATGGCCGAAATATTACGGAAATCTCCACGTACTCCACCGTCATCCTCGGGCTTGACCCGGGGATCCATTTTTCAGCCTGACCAAATCGTCACAGGCATATATTCCAGCTCAGTCCCTATTCCCGTCCTGTTCAAAAGCCCTGAGCGCATCCATATTTTCCGCCACCTTGGCAAAGGCGTGCAGGACATCATCTATGTCACTCTCCGCCAATGAGGGCTGCATATATTCATGGGTGATGATGGTGGCATGGGCCTTTTCGGTTTCGGGACAGATACCCGCCGCATAATTGATCTCGCCCTTATAATGGGGACATTTAAAAGGACATCCCTTATCACCGTAAGCGATCTGTTCCTGAAACATGGGGTAAAGATATATGGGCTTAACGTAACCACCACCGATCAGCGGGCCATGGCCTTTGCGCATCCGGGTTTCCGGCAATTCCGCATGCAGGGCCTTGATCAGAACATCCCGGGACAGCCCCGCCGCCGCTGCATCATAATTCAGCACCGCTGCATAATAGGAATGATCCACATAATCCGCCGCCGGAGAAATACGGAGCCCCGGAACAGACGGCAGATTACGATTGAAATAGGCCAGATTATCCCGGCGGCGGTCCACCAGCCCCTGACTTTTGCCCAGCTGTACCCGGCCAATACCCGCTTCAATCTCCCCAAGGCGGAAATTAAAGCCGACCATATTGACCAGACTGTCGATCTCGCGCCCGGTAACAACCGCCTCCGCATGGTTGCGGATCATACGCAAACGATCCGCCAGACGATCATCATTGGTCACCACAATGCCGCCCTCACCGGAATGAATATGCTTATGATAATTGAGCGAGAAAACCCCCATATGGCCCAGCGTCCCCACCGGACGGCCCCGGTAAGTGGCCGCCGGCGCCTGCGCGCAATCCTCAATCACCGTAATGTCATGGGCGGCGGCAATCTCGATGATCTCATCCATATCCGCCGGATGGCCAAACAGATGAACCACGATAATTGCCTTGGTCCGTTCCGTAATCCGCGCCCGGATACTGTCGGGGCTGAGGCAGAAATTTTTCGGGTCAATATCGGCAAATACCGGTACCGCGTTAAAGGCCACGGCGGCCGTAACCGAGGCGGTCATGGTATAGGGCGAGACAATCACCTCATCCCCGGGGCCAACCCCGGCGGCCCCCACCGCCGCATAAAGTCCGCTGGTACAGCTGTTGACCGATACACCGTAAGCTGCCTGATAGCTATCCGCCCATTCCCTCTCAAAGGCCTGCACCTCATCCCCGCCGTGGAAGTCGTCATGCCAGACGCCCAAAAAACGGGACAGGACACCGCTGTCCATGATCTCCATGACTTTTTGTTTTTCTTCCGCACCGATAAAATTATGGGCCGGAAATAATTCTGTTCTGACGGGGTCCCCGCCCAGCAAGGCCAGTTTGCTCATAATGGTCATATCCCTATAAATAACCATATAACATTATCATTATCTTGCGGATGTTTACAGAAGATAAGGATCGGTGCCCCCATAATTCTATCCCCTATAAATGGAAAACAGGCAAAGGCTATGGATATTCCACGAGGCGCGCTTGTTCTTCGTCCATATTTTGCTATATAGAGGATAGAATTATATGCAATCAACAGGTCCTGACCCTTGAAAAATGGAATTTATATATGAGTGTGGCAGAAACAATAGAAACCAAATTACGGGCGGCCCTGAATATCAGTCATCTGGAACTGATTGATGAGTCCCAAAAACATGCGGGCCATGCCGGGGCGCGGCCAGGCGGGGAAAGCCATTTCCGGCTCCTGCTGACCTCGTCTGATTTCACGGGCAAAAACCGTGTGGCGCGTCAGCGGGAAATCTACCGGATATTGAAAGACGAGATGGCCGGGCCAATCCACGCCCTGTCGCTGGATATTCGGTCGCCGGAGGAGTGAGAAATGTTAAAAGTCAAAATCATCCCCGTCACGCCATTTGAACAGAATTGCACCCTTGTCTGGTGCAGTGACACCATGAAAGGCGCCGTCATTGACCCCGGCGGCGATGTAGACCGGATTCTCGCGGTCATAAAGGAAATGGGCGTGACGGTAGAAAAAATCCTGATCACCCACGGCCATCTGGACCATGCGGGCGGCGCGGCAGAACTATCGGAGGCATTGGGAATCCCTATTGTCGGCCCTGAGAAACAGGATAAATTCTGGATTGATCAGATCCCGGAAAACTGCCGCAATTACGGCCTGCCCGAGGGCCGCGCATTCGATCCGGATGAATGGTTAGAGGGCGGCGATACGGTGTCATTCGGCAATATCACTATGGATGTCTATTTCTGCCCCGGTCATACGCCGGGCCATGTGATCTTTCATGAGAAAGACGCCGGTTATGCCTTTGTCGGTGATGTGTTGTTCCAAGGTTCCATCGGCCGTACAGATTTCCCGCGCGGCGACCATGCCACCCTGATTAAATCTATCCGGGAACAGCTCTGGCCCTTGGGCGATGACACCAAATTCATCTCCGGCCACGGCGCCATTTCAACCTTCGGCGCTGAACGCAAGACCAACCCTTATGTGCGGGACGGGATGTAAGCCGCATACCCGTCACCCAATCCTGAGCCCCTAACGCAACCGTCACCCCGGCCCCCGAGCCGGGGTCCATGGTGATATAAATAACCATCCTTTCCGGAAAAATGGTAGCCCTCATATAAAAATGGATCCCCGTGTCAAGCACGAGGATGACGGGCAGTGTTTTGGCCTGTTTGATAGACAACAATATACTTGATCAAATTATTTGTTACACTGCTTTGAATGTTTGAGGGACAGGACAATTTTTCTTTTGGTCCATTTTGCTTCTTTATAGCTGATACGAACGCAGTCACCCTTTTGTAAAGTCCAAAATCTTTTATGTGGAAAATAGATACTTTTATCGTTTTTCAGATTAAGCCGCCACCCTCTTAATTCGGTCCCGGATTCTGTTTGTTGGTAATAGGCCTGTTCAATAATGCCATAAGTTGATATTTTTTCCCCGGTTGGTTCAAGTTTCATTGAAAATAAAAGCAATATAACAATAAGAATAAACACTAAAAATGCAGTAATAGAAAGCACCGTTCTTTTGTAATTATACCACCAGTACCAGAGCCTCATTTTCCATGGTTCTGCCAAAATACTACCCCTCCATGGTCCCAACCGGCAGGCTGCCTCGGGTCAGGGTTATAAACCTGTCCAGCAGGGCAGATTTTTCTTCGCTTGCGGGGTGGGTGCTCTGAATGAAACCGATTTCGCGGGTGAAATCATAGCCTTTCATGGGGACGCGGGTGACGCCGGGCATGCGGTAATGGTCGGGCATGGTGGTGAAGCCAACCCCCGCCGCGACCATGACCAACGCGCGTTCATCCTGTGCGGTGTGATAGACAAGGCGCGGGCGGACGTTATGGTCGGTAAAAAAACGGCTGGTTTCGCTCAATACCTCACATCGGCTGCGCACGATCGTCGGCTCATTGGCCAGTTCAGTCGGGTCGATGGCGGCGGCATTTGCCAGCGGGTGATGGCTGGCAATGGCCAGAGAATAGGGTTCCTGATAGAGGGAGGTCGTTTTTCCTTTAAGGCCGGGACGCAGAATGGTCAGGGCGAGGTCAATGCGGCCCTCATCCATGCGGTTGAGGATTTCCTGTTCAGAGCCTTCGAATAATTCGGTGACCAGCCCGGCTTCCTGTCGCTGAAAGGGGTACAAAATCTGTTGAATACGGCGAGACGGGATGGTCATCAGGACGCCAAGGCGCAGGAGTTTTGGCGTATCTCCGGTTTTCATGGCGGCCTCGGCCAGATTAAGCTGATGCAGGACGCCCTTGGCCCGCTCCACAAAGCGGGTGCCGTTCTCGGTCAGGAACACCCGTTTGGAGGAGCGGTCAAACAGCCGGACATCCAGATTACTTTCCAGCTTTTTTATCCCCGCCGACAGGGTGGGCTGGGTCACATAAACCCGCTCGGCAGCCTTGGTGAAACTGCCGGTTTCCACCACGGCCAGAAAATATTTCAGCTGGTATATCTCTATCATATATGGCCCGCATTGCGCACCAGCGCGGCACAATCCGGCCCCACATTGAACAGGGCGTCAATGATGCTGAGGTTAGGGATGAAATCGCGGCCCTGATCATAGACGGGATGGGTGAAATCCTGCCAGTGATGCTGAATGTCATTTTGCTGGAACAGGCTCTCGTCCAGATAGGCATGGGCACCTTCGTTAGAGATATAATGATCGGCTCCGGTCAAGTGGCAGAGATTGATCAGCATATCGGTCTTATGCCCCTGAATATCATGGTCCTCGCTATGGACGACCTTGGGTGACAGATCGCACCAGTCCATAAATTGCAGGAGCAGAGCATTATTGAGGGCCGCCAGACTATCATGGGGGGCCAGAATGGTCCGCTCAATATCCGGGTAATAATCCTGAAAGTAGGGCCGCTTCCCATAGCCTTCGCGGACGCTTTTTAAATGCTTTCTTTTCCAGTGGTCGCCTGCCATTTGGGCCTCGATCAGGCTTTGGCCGAATTTTTTTCGCTGTGATATGGGGATGGTCAGACAGATACTGTTCTTACCCGCCCGGATTTGATTGCGGTGGTGCCAGCTCTGTTTGACAAACTGGCAATGGCCCAGCAAGACAAGGCAATCGCTGAGGGCAATTTTATTCATCAGGTGAAGGCTGGGCAGATAAACCGGCTGATGCGCACATAAAATCATGTATTTCCCCTGTTCCGCTGTGACAGGAAATTATCAATTTCCCCTGCCGCCCGGATCATTCCCTTGCCGTCGATAAGCTGACGTCCCTTAGCGGCCATTCTTACCGCCTTTTGATAATCCTTATATAACAGGGTGATCTGTTGTCCAACCAATTTCATATCCATGCCGCCCTCATGTCCAAGGTTGATCAGGCAATCATTATGGGCAAACCAGTCTGCCTCACGGATCAGATTTTCCTCTTGCGGGAAGATAATCGCCGGGCATCCGCTGGCCAGCGTTTCATATACGATCATGCCCCCGGTGATCAGCGCCGCCCCATGACAAGCCAGCAGATCAGCCAGATCAGACTGCCGGATATTCTGTTGCACAGAGATATCAAGCTTAGCGCAGGCGGTGCGCAGGCGATCAATATCCGGGAAAGCCCCGCCGACAATCATGGTAATTTGGCCTATGGTCTTATTTTGGAAAGGGCTATGCTCCCCGGTCAGGGCCAGTGCCCACTGCCGCGCCCGCTCGCCGCCGCCAATGACAATCAACAGGCTGTCCTGTGCCGGATTATGACAGACCTCGCCAAAGGCCGGATTAAGCAAGGCATAATCACCGCCGCAAAAGATACGGTCTTTCGACGCCATCAGGGGATAATGATGATAGTCATCCAGAATGGTGCCGTTAAAAATCAGGTCGGCCTGCACATCACCGCCGTAATCGTCAATGGCAATGACGGGCAGAGGGCTGTCATGGTATTTCTGCCATGTTTCGCGGGTCTGATCCGGCTGGTCAATGAGCAAAATATGGGCGGATATTTCCCCGGCCATGCGCAAGAGGTGATCCGATTTGTCCACTTCCGAAATCTGTTCCGGCAGGGGGTGATGGGTGATGCCTTCGCCAAAAAACAGGGGCAGCTGCGCCCCGGTACCGCAAATATGAATATCCAGCGGATGATTTATATGACGCAATAATTCTGCGGTGCGGGCGGCGTGACCAAGGCCGGTGTGATGGTCGGCATCAAGCCGGATGAGCAGCTTTATCGGGTCAGATAGATGAGCCATGCCGCTTCCAGATAGTTGCCATCGTCCAAAGTAGTGGTCATTTCATTGATCATGACGTGGGAGAATTTATCGCATATGTCCAGAACCGCCGCTCGGGGTAGCAGGGTGAGCTGCATATCCTGCTCATTATTCCACGGCATCCCATCGTCCGTCTGATTAATCAGAAACTGATGGGGGGCGATTTCCGAGCCTTTTGTGGCCCGCACATCCCGGTGGTTTTTAATCATGATAAAGGCCTTGCCGCCCGGTTTTAACAGACGGTGTACCTCATCAAAGGCCATTTTCATCTTATCCAGCGACAGATAATAGAGCACCGCATAGCTGAGGATGCCGTCAAAGGACTGATCCGCAAAGGGTTGTTTTTCTGCCGGGGCGGCGGCGTAATCTATATCAAGTCCGGCGCGTGTGGCCCAAGCAGTGGCCTGATCAATGGCGGCGGCGGAATAGTCGGTGCCGCTGACGTTAAAGCCTTCGTTGGCCATCATCACCGCATGGCGGCCCATGCCGCATCCCATATCCAGCAGATGAACATCCGACACCTGTTCGCGCGGGAAATTGCCAAACAGCCAGCGCACCACATGGCCGTTGGGATAGCGCGGCGCGCCAAGCCCGTCTTGATATAAGGCTTCCCAGCGATTTTCCGTCTGTTCATTGGTCATGGGCGGCTTTCATAAGAAGGTCTGCGGCTTTTTCAATGCGCGGCCTATGGTAATCCTTTGTGACCCATAAATTCAAGACCGTTTCGCCCCAGAGGTCAGACGCAGGGGCTGTGCCATTCAAATATTCGGCGGGCATCTCCCGCCACAGGGAGCGGTAATTGATGCCTGCGTCAATGTCATTCTGCCATAGAATATCGGTGAAAGGCGCACGGCCCGTGACCGCCCGGCGGATAAGCCGCCACGGCACAGGTTGGGGCAGAGGGACGGGGCGCAGGATATTGTCCAGCGGCTCCAACGCCCGGTCCCATATTTCCTTTCGAGCCAGACGGTCTTGCCGTTCGGTTGGGAAATGATTCAGCTTTGCCCGGATCAGATCACAGTCCCGTTCGTCAAAGCGAAAACGGGACAGGGTGGTTTCCCTGTCACAGATGCGCATTAGTTCGGGGTCGGCAACATCCAGATTTTGCCTCATGCCCCGCCTTTTCAGCATCAGGTCATTTTCCTGCCTTATGGCCCCCTCATTCAGCGGCCCATAGGTTGAAAGGCGGCTTTGGATTTCTTTGGCCAGATTGGCCTCATTGGTCATTAATGCCCCGCCCCGGCCAACCTCAAGGGGTTTGGCATAGCCAAAGCTCATCAACAAGCCGTCGCCGAAAGGGGCATCGCCGTCATAGCGCACCGCATTGGTGTCATTCTCCAATATGAACCAGCCTTTGGCGCGGGCAAATTTAACCGTTTGGCTATAATCGCCCAGAAAGCCGTAAAGATGGGTCGGCATCACAATCCCCGCTGTGGCCTGATTGTTCATGGCCGCCACAAAAGCCTGATCATCGGGCAGGCCGCTGAGAGGAGATACAGGAACCGTTACCGCTGTGCCGCCGCCCGCCCGGATGGCAGTGACCAGAACCGGACAGATATTTTCCGGCAACAAAACCGGGATATTCTCCCCCTTGCGCAGAACCTCTATCAAGGCCACCAGCGCGGACCGCGCGCGCCCGGCCATCACTGCATATTCATAGCCGAACGACCGGGCCAGTTTTTGTTCTAGGGCGGCTATGGACATATCTTTCCCTATTCCAGCATGTCCCATGACAAGGGACTGCCTCTGGTAATATGGCGGCTGGCTTTTTTGCCCATGATGTCATCAAAATATTTCGGT
>JAADFR010000190.1 GCA_013152755.1 Alphaproteobacteria bacterium | reverse complement strand
AAAAACTTGCTGAGCATGCCAAGGCTAAACTAAGCCGCAAGGGCTGTGACTGGATTGTGGCCAATGATGTTTCCGTCTCGGAGGACGGACAGTCGGTTATGGGCGGGGACGATAACACGGTCCTGCTGGTGACCGCATCGGACATGGAACAATGGGACAAGGCCCCGAAAGACGAGGTTGCCCGGCGGCTGGCCCAAAAAATAGAACAATTTTTCACCTGATACAGGATATCTATATGACAATAGTTGCCTTTCAACAATTGCCTCACGGCGCGGGGCTTAAATTACCGGAATATGAAACCGCCAGCAGTGCCGGTATGGACCTTATGGCGGCTTTGGGTGATGAGGTGCGGATCATCCTGAAAGTGGGTGTGCGCCTGCTGATCCCCACCGGGTTCGCCATGGCCCTGCCGCAGGGGTTTGAGGCCCAGATCCGGCCCCGGTCCGGCCTTGCCTGGAAACATGGTGTTACCGTTCTGAACAGCCCCGGCACCATTGATGCCGATTACCGGGGGGAAGTAAAGGTGATCTTGATCAATCATGGTCTTCAGGATTTTGTCATCACCCGGGGCATGCGTATTGCCCAGATGGTCATCGCCCCTGTGACACAGATCACATGGGATACGCGGGACAGCCTTGATGATACAGCGCGCGGCGCGGGGGGCTTTGGCTCCACAGGAACAACAAGCGAATAAAGAGAAAGCAAATGTTTCGATTAACCAAAAAAATGATCTATGCATTAGAGGCGGTGGTTGATGTGGCCTATAACGGGCGCGGCGGCCCCGTGCAATCCCGCGACATCACAAAGCGGCAGGAAATCCCCCAACGGTATCTGGAACAGGTCATGCAGCAGCTTGTCCGGGCCGGGATATTAAAAGGGGTAAGAGGCCCCAGAGGAGGCTATAATCTGGCCCGGGAAAGACGGCGGATTTCCGTAGGTGAAATCGTTCGGGTAATCACGGAGATGGATTCAAAAAAAGACAAAGGTGCCGCCTTGTCCCAGTCACCGCTGGGTAAGAAGGTGATCAACCCCCTGATTGAAAACCTGAATAAAACGATCATGAAGGATCTGAATAAGATTACGTTGCAGGACCTGTGTCAGCAAGCCATGAATGAAGGCGTTGAAACAGATTGTGCCAAGAATTTCACTTTTAACATATAGGAGACAAGCATGTCCGTAACGGAAACCGGAACAGAAGGCCGTGGCAAGATATATGACAATATCATCGAAACGCTGGGCAATACCCCTTTGGTCAGAATGAACAAGCTGGGCCATGACCTTGAGGCAGATATTCTGCTGAAACTGGAATTTTTTAACCCGCTGGCGTCGGTCAAGGACCGCATTGGCGCGTCCATGATCGCGGACCTGGAAAAGCAGGGCAAGATCAAGGACGGCACCCGCATCATAGAACCCACGTCCGGCAACACGGGTATTGCGCTGGCCTTTGTCTGTGCCGCCAAAGGCTATGACCTGACGCTGGTCATGCCCGAAAGTATGTCCATGGAGCGGCGTAAGATGCTGCTCATTCTGGGCGCGGACCTTGAATTGACCCCGGCGGCGCTGGGCATGAAAGGGGCCATCGCCCGGGCGCAGGAAATGGTGGATGCCTCCGACAATGCCGTTATGCCGCAACAGTTTGCCAATGCCGCCAATCCGGCCATTCACGAAATTACCACCGCCAAAGAAATCTGGAATGATACGGATGGCGCAGTGGATGTGGTGGTCTCAGGTGTTGGCACCGGCGGCACCATTACCGGTATTGGCCGCGCCCTGAAAGGCAAGAAAAGCAGCCTGCTACTGGTGGCTGTGGAACCGGAAGACAGCCCGATCCTGTCCGGCGGTCAACCCGGCCCCCATAAAATTCAGGGCATCGGCGCGGGCTTTATCCCGGAAATTCTGGCCACGGAATATATCGACGAGGTATTGACCATCGGCAATGAAACCGCCTTTGAAACCGCGCGGCTTCTGGCCCGGGAAGAAGGTATCCCCGTGGGCATCTCATCGGGGGCCGCCGTGGCCGCCGCCATGGAGCTTGCCGCGCGGGATGATATGAAGGGCAAGACGATTGTGGTTATCATTCCCTCCTTCGCCGAACGCTATCTGTCGACGCCCATGTTTGACGGATTGTAAAATATGGGACATGTGATTTTGCGGGTACAGGGGACGGAATCCAGCCTGCCTCTGGCTGACCTGACCATCGGGCGCATTTTGGCCGAGGCCCGGGCGGTGGGACTTGAAGAATTTGCCGTCCTCTGCAACGGCGAAGAAATTTCAGGCCCCGGAGAGTTATCCCCCAAGGCCGGGGATATATTTGTCCTCCTGCCCGCTGATTATGAAGACGCCGAAATCACCGTTGATATTTCCGATGAGCCTGCCAATGACCCTCAATGATGATCAGCTTGACCGTTATGCTCGCCATATTATCCTGAAACAGGTGGGCGGGGCCGGACAGCAAAAATTACTGTCATCCAAAGTGTTGGTTATCGGGGCCGGGGGACTGGGCAGTCCGCTGATTCTTTATCTGGCCGCCGCCGGGGTGGGAACCATCGGGGTTATAGATGATGATCTGGTGAGTTTGAGCAATCTGCAACGGCAAATTCTTCATACCACGGATCAGATAGGTAACCTGAAAACCGACAGCGCCCGCCAGATGATCCATCGCATCAACCCGGATGTGAAACTTATCACAATTTCGGAACGACTGTCACCGGACAATGCGGAAAGCATCATCGGGGATTATGACATTGTTGCCGATGGCTGTGATAATTTTGAGACCCGTTTTGTGGTCAATGATGCCTGTTTGAAGCTGAAAAAACCCTTTGTGTCGGCGGCCCTGAGCCAGTTTGACGGACAGATCAGCACCTTTAAGGGCTACCAGCCTGACAAGCCCTGTTACCGCTGTTTCATCCCGGACCATCCCGGTGATGTGGGCAATTGTGCCGAGGCCGGGATATTGGGCGCAGTCGCCGGGGTGGTCGGTAGCCTGCAAGCGGTGGAAGTCTTAAAAGAATTGCTGGAGCTTGGGGACAGTCTGGCGGGCAAGCTGTTGCTCTATGATGCCCTTGGCACCACCAGCCGCACCATAAAATTGCCTAAAGATCCGGGATGCAAATCTTGTAATTAAATCCAGTCTTCCAATACCCGGTCCGGCGGATTATGACCATCGGTAAAAGTCTTGATATTGATCAGGACTTTTTCACCCATGTCATTGCGGCCCTCCGTTGTCGCCGACCCCATATGGGGCAGAGCGACCACACTGGGCATATCCAGCAGTTTGGGGTTGACCGCCGGTTCATTCTCAAACACATCCAGCCCGGCACCCGCCAGTTCCCCCGCCGCCAGCATCCTGATCAGGGCATTCTCGTCAATGACCTCCCCCCGGGACGTATTGATGATAAAGGCATGTTTCTGCATCAGCTTTAACCGCCGCGCCGACAACAGATGATAGGTGGCCGGAGTATGGGGGCAATTGACCGAAATTATATCCATGCGCGCCAGCATCTGGTCAAGGCTCTCCCAATAGGTGGCCTCCAGCTCTTCCTCAATATCACTGCTGGTCCGGTGACGGTTATGATAATGGATGGACAGACCGAACGCCTTGGCCCGGCGGGCCACTGCCTGACCGATTCGGCCCATACCGATAATGCCCAGCCGCTTGCCCCAAATACGTGAGCCTTGTATTCCCGTGGGCGCCCAACCCGCCCATTCCCCGCTTTGCAAGAGCCGCTCGCCCTCAATCAGGCGGCGCGGCACCGCCAGCATCAGGGCCAATGTCATATCTGCCGTATCCTCGGTCAGCACACCCGGTGTGTTGGTGACCGTAATACCACGCTGACGGGCAGAGGCCAGATCAATATGATCAACCCCGGCACCGTAATTGGCGATCAGCTTCAAATCCGGGGAGGACTGGGCCAGAATTCGCGCATCCAGCCGATCCGTCACGGTGGGCACCAGAACCTCGGCCTCTTTCACCGCCTCTGCCATTTCGGCGGCACTGAACGCATGATCATCCAGATTAAGCCGCACATTAAACAGCTCCATCATCCGCGTTTCAATAATGTCAGGTAATTTTCTTGTGACAATGACCAGTGGCTTTTTCGATGTCATTCGGAACTCCGGTTTTATTATCCTCTGACCTGTAATAAAGGCTTGAGATCGCTTTTGCATTAAGTATCATGTCTAGCAGAAGTGCGCGGCAGATTCAAACATCTCAATCAGAAGAAAGTGTAAAATGACCTTTTGGCGGACCATATTTTTAATGACAGGCCTGTTGAGTATGGCCCTGAGTACTGGCCCCGCACAAGCCAAGGAAAAAACCGCTTTGGGAAAAAGCGGTTATCTGGTGCCGCGCTATGTATCGCTGGCCCGCGATACGGTTAATGTCCGTACCGGGCCGGACGGTAAATATCCCATTATCTGGGTCTTTAAAAAAGCCGGACTTCCGGTCAAGGTCATTGGTGAATATCAGGATTGGCGGAAAATTGTCGATTCGGAAGGGGCGCAGGGCTGGATATGGGGGCCACTATTGTCCAGCAAGCGAACCGCCCTGATCATCAATGAGGAACAGGTGCTTTTGAAAAAACCGGCAAAAGATGAGCCGGTCGCCGTTATTGCCGAATCCGGCGTGATCGGCAAAATCAGAAAATGTACTGACGGCTGGTGCGAATTGGATGTGGATGGTTTTAAGGGCTGGCTGGAACAGCCGGATTTCTGGGGAACGCTGGACGGCGAAATTTTAGACTAACGATCATCCGAAACATGGATTATCACATCCACGCGGGAGAATTTTTTACCCTCAGGCACCTCTGGCAGCACATCAATATTAATGGCACCCGCCGGAATATCCTCAAGGCACCCTTCTTCTTCCATGAAATAATGATGATGGTCGCTCACATTGGTGTCAAAATAAGTCCGGCCAGAATCCACAACCACCTCCCGCAACAGGCCGGCATCGGTAAATTGATGGAGACTGTTATAAACGGTGGCCAGTGACAGAGAGATATTGGCCTGTGTGGTTTCTTCAAACAGGGCTTCTGCTGTCACATGGCGGGACGGCCCCTCAAGCAACAGTTTCGCCAAGGCCAGACGCTGACGCGTGGGCCGAAGGCCCACATCCCGCAATCTCTGCAACACTTGCGTGTATGGTCTGTCCTGGTCTTTATTTCGCATAATCACATCCTGCCTGTTCAGGCATCATAGCTTATTTTTACAAGATAACAAATAATTACCCTGACAGGCTTTTCCTAATCCCCGGTTAATATCCGGTCAACCAGCTCTTTTACCGTTGGTACAAAGCCATTGCTGAAAAAAGGATCCGTGGCAAAATTAAACGCCGAATGGCCGGCAAACATCAGGTTTTTGGTCACCGGGCCGCCGTGCGCAATATCCATCAGAGTTTTCTGAATACAAAAACTGCGCGGGTCTGCGCCACGTCCTGTGGAATAATTGGTTTCAGGATTCTGGGACCAGTTGGAAAATTTGCACTGGCTGAGACAGCCCATACAGTCTTTTTGGTCCTGGCGGATTTCCTGGCACTCCGCCATGGTGGTAAAGACCAGCGTATTATCCGGTGTCTTCATGGCCTCGAAATGGCCCTCGGCTATCCAGCCGTCGGCTTTGGGTTTATCCTCTGACCGGACAAAGTATTTTTTCTTTCCCGCTTGTATCTCAGCGGAAAATTCCTCTGTCTGTTTGGCGCTAAAGGCCACCTGACGCGCAGAACGGGCTTCCAGATTACGCAGGAAAGAATTACGCACCGCAGAGGCATAAAAACCCGTGGGGCTGAAACGATGGAGCAGAATATCCCCTTCTGCCAGCTTGGTCAGCGCATCTTTCCATTTTTGCGGAATGGGGCTTTCCTTGGTCAGCAAAGGCCGGGTGCCATACTGAAAAGCGATGGGCCCGATTTCCGGATTATTGATCCATTTAGCCCAGTCCCGAAGATACCAGACACCGCCCGCCATAATGATCGGCACCTTATGAAGGCCAAATTTATTCATCATAATCCGCAAGGCCGCAACGCGCGGATAAGGATCCTGCGGCTCGCGCGGGTCTTCCGCATTGGTCAGACCATTATGACCGCCCGCCAGCCAAGGATCCTCATAAACCACACTACCCAGCCAGTCGCCGTATTTACGGTAGGCCCGTTTCCACAGGATACCAAAGGCCCGGGCAGAAGAAATGATCGGATGATAGAAAACCTCATGCTTGGCGGCAATTTCGCTGAGCTTATAGGGCATACCGGCACCACATGTGACGCCGTGAACCAGACCTTTGGCCCGGGTCAGAACCCCTTCCAGTATAGCCTCTGCACCGCCCATTTCCCACAGCACATTAATATGAATACGCCCCTTGTCGCCCGCCACATCATGGGCCTGCTGAACTTGGGTAACGCCGCCGTCAATGGCATAGTCCACCAGTTCCTGATGACGTTCCTGACGGGTTTTTCCATGATAAATCTGGGGGATAATATTACCCTGATCATCATAGCTGTCCGCATTAACGCAGGACACGGTCCCCACACCGCCCGCTGCGGCCCAGGCCCCGGCACTCATGCCATTGGTCGCAGAAATCCCCTTGCCCCCTTCCACCAGCGGCAACACTTCTTTCCCCGACATTAATAATGTATCAAGTAAACTCATAACACCCCTTATACCCTTTAAAATCGCCAAATCCCCCTCTGGGATTCTGCTGAAATCAGACCGGATGTGCCTTTCTTATATGGGTATTTAGATTACCCTTTGCAAGAAATAATGGCCACCCGGCCTTAAATTAGGTTCTAAAAAAGGATGTTATTCCTCTTCACTTTGCTTGTTTTGAATATCTTCACCGGTTTCCTGATCAACAGCGCGGCGGCTAAGGCGAACCTTGCCCCGATCATCAACGGCCAGAACCTTGACCTTGATGATGTCGCCTTCGCTCAGGACGTCCGTAACCTGCTTAACCCGATGATCTTCCAGTTCGCTGATATGAACCAGACCATCCCGGCTGCCCAGGAAGTTCACAAAAGCACCGAAGTCAACGGTTTTAACCACTTTACCTTCGTAAATCTTGCCAACTTCCGGCTCGGCAACGATGCCTTCAATCCATTTCAGAGCGGCTTCAATAGCGGACAGGTCAGAGGAGGAAACCTTGATGGTTCCATCATCTTCAATGTCAACCTTGGCGCCGGTCACTTCACAGATTTCCCGGATAACCTTGCCGCCAGTTCCGATCACTTCGCGGATTTTTTCGCGGTTGATCTGAATGGTTTCAATACGCGGGGCATGATCGCTCATTTCCTCACGTCCAGAAGACAGGGCCTTGCTCATTTCATCAAGAATATAGGCGCGGCCTGCGGAGGCCTGTTTCAGAGCAACATCCATGATGTCCCGGGTAATGCCGGTAATCTTGATGTCCATCTGAAGCGAGGTAATGCCTTCGCTGGTTCCGGCCACTTTAAAGTCCATATCGCCCAGATGATCTTCATCCCCCAGAATATCGGACAGAACCGCGTAATCATCGCCTTCCTTGATCAGGCCCATGGCAATACCGGACACCGGACGTTTCAGGGGAACCCCTGCGTCCATCAGGGCCAGTGATCCGCCGCAGACGGATGCCATAGAGGAAGATCCGTTGGATTCAGTAATTTCAGAAACCACACGGATAGTATAAGGAAACTCATCATGATCCGGCAGAACCGCGCGCAATGCCCGCCAGGCTAGCTTGCCATGGCCGGTTTCCCGGCGGCTGGTGCCCATCATGCGGCCAACCTCACCCACACTATAGGGCGGGAAGTTATAATGCAGCATGAAACGTTCTTTATAGGTGCCGGTCAGGGCATCAATAAACTGTTCATCATCGCCGGTTCCGAGCGTTGTCACCACAGTTGCCTGTGTTTCGCCGCGTGTGAAGAGGGCTGACCCATGGGTACGGGGCAGGATATTCACTTCGGATGCAATGGCCCGAACCGTATCAAGATCACGACCATCAATGCGTTTTTTGGTTTTGATGATGTCACCGCGTACGATGTTCTTTTCCAGATTTTTCAGCAGATCACCCACGACACCGGCGTCCACCGTATCATCGGCTTCGGTCAATTCCAAAATGACGCGGGCCTTGACAGCACTGAGTTGCGTGCTGCGAACCTGCTTTACGGTTTCGCCGTATGCGGCCCGCAGGTCATCCTCGGCGAGTTTTGCCACCTTGGCGGCCAGTTCGGAATGATCTTCCGGTTCCGGCATCTCAATGGGGTCTTTGGCGGCCAGTTCGGCCAGCTCGATAATGGTATCAATAACCGGTTGCATCTGTTCATGACCAAACATGACGGCGCCCAGCATGATTTCCTCGGACAGCTCATTGGCCTCTGATTCCACCATCAGAACCGCATCCCGCGTTCCGGCAACCACCAGATCAAGATCGGATGTTTCAAGCTGCTCATACGTTGGGTTCAGAATATACTCGCCGTCGATATAACCGACACGCGCCGCACCAATTGGCCCCATGAACGGCAGACCGGAAATGGTCAGTGCCGCGCTGGTGCCCACAAGGGCGGTAATATCCGGGTTATTTTCCAGATCATGTGACATAACCGTCGCAACAACCTGTGTTTCATTTTTAAAGCCCTTAACGAATAAGGGACGGATGGGACGGTCGATCAGGCGACAGGTCAATGTCTCGGCTTCACCGGGACGGCCTTCGCGCTTGAAAAAACCGCCGGGGATTTTACCGGCGGAATAAGCACGTTCCTGATAATTTACGGTGAGCGGGAAAAAGTCGATCCCGGCTTTTGGAGTTTTAGAGGCCGTAACCGCTGTTAAGCAGGATGTCTCGCCATATGTTACCATGACGGCACCTGCGGCCTGGCGGGCCACACGTCCTGTTTCCAGAACCAATGTCCGGCCACCCCAGTTAATTTCTTTTCTATGTATTTCAAACATATATATCTTACCTTAAACCTACGGCTTTCCTGCCCTGAGCCAGGCCCATCCCGGACCAGAGTTTTTGGAAAACCTTTTGTGCATGACCCCTATGGCCATACAGTTGCCCGCTATTTTCTATTTGCGCAGGCCAAGACGCTTGATCAGTTTCTGATAGCGTCCGTCATCTTTTGATTTCAAATACGAAAGCAGACTGCGGCGCTTGTTCACAAGCATCAACAGTCCCCGGCGTGAATGATTATCTTTTTTGTGATCTTTGAAATGTTCGGTCAGATTGACAATTCTTGTTGTCAGGATAGCGACCTGCACTTCGGGGGAACCGGTGTCGCCGTCACAAGTGGCGAATTCTTTAATCAGTTCCTGTTTCTTTTCAGCTGTAATCGACATCATATACTCCTTATCAAAAATTAAATGTTAAACACCCGCACCGGTTTCAGGATCGATCCTGCCGGGGTGATTTCAACCTCACATAGCGCCACAAGACGCGTGCCTGTCATCACCCTGATAATCCCCGCTGCAAGGGGGTCTGAGACCGCAAGCCGTTGTCCATGGGACAAAAGTCTTGCTTCTTCTTCCGTAACGGCCAGTGCCAAGATGTCGTCCAGCACGGTCACCACGGGGAGAATCCACTCCTCAGGCGGCGCACTATGGCTTATATCCTCTAACTTTTCCAGCGAAATCGACATCGCTAAATCAAAAGGTCCGACCCGGGTTCGCCGCAGGGCAGAAACATAGCCCACAGTGCCCAGTTTCACCGCCAAATCCCGCGCCAGAGACCGCACATAAGTACCCTTGCCGCAATGAAGCTTGAGCTTCGCCTGTTCCCCGTCAAAGGACAGTAATTCCAGTCCATAAATATCCACTTTGCGGGATTTTATTTTGACCTCTTCGCCCGCACGGGCCAAGTCATAGGCCCGCCTGCCATCTATCTTCACCGCGCTATATATGGGCGGTGTCTGGGTGATCCGCCCAATGAAATCAGGCAAAGCCGCCAGAATATCATCTTGCCTGGGGCGGTGATCACTGGTGGCCGTGACCGCGCCCTCGGCATCATCAGTGGCCCGCGCCTCACCAAAGGTGACGGTAAATTCATAGGTTTTCCGGGCATCCATGATAAAGGGAATGGTTTTTGTCGCCTCGCCAAAGGCAATGGGCAGGATACCTGTGGCCAGCGGGTCAAGAGTGCCGCCGTGGCCCACCTTCTGAGCCTTGGTCAGCCAGCGGCATTTGCCGACCACCTGCGTGGACCCCATGCCCAAGGGCTTGTCTATGGCCAGCCAGCCATCGAGTTTGATCCCTTTACGCTTTCGACCCAAGCTCAGTCGTCCTTGTCAAGGTCTTGGGCCACATGGGGGCTGTGGAGTAATTGTTCAATATGATCCGCCTCGCCGAAACTGCTGTCGCTGGTGAATTTCAGCTTGGGCAGATATTTCATATTCACCATTTGTGACAGTTGGCCGCGAATATATTTGTGACAGCGGTTCAGGCCGTCAACCACATCCCGTTCATGACCCCCGCCCAGCGGCATGACAAAAATGGTTGCATTGCGCAGGTCCGGGCTACAACGGACCTCGGTCACCGTGATCGACACCCCGTCAAGGGACGGATCGCGGATTTCCCCGCGCGCAAAGATTTCCGACAGGGCATGGCGGATATTTTCCCCCACGCGCAACAACCGGTGACTGGAACCGCGATCATCATTCATATCATGCTGTGATTTGGACATATCATATCCTGTGTTTTAGTTTCAACATTTGTCATTCCACCATTTCACCGTCATGTTGAATGGCAGCAAATGGATGCTGAAACACGTTCAGCATGACAGCGAGAAGCGTAACAAGCCCTAATCCAGAGACCGTTCGATTTCCTCGACCTCGTAACATTCAATGACGTCACCTTTTTTCAGGTCGTTATAACTGGCGAAATTCATGCCGCATTCAGTACCTGACACAACCTCTTCCACGTCGTCCTTGAACCGGCGCAGTGAACCAAGGTCGCCCTCAAAGATCACAACATCATCCCGCAGGAGACGTGCTTTGGCCCCCTTGCGCATGACACCGTCCAGCACCAGACAACCTGCTGCCTTGCCGGTTTTACCCGCAGAGAAGATGTCGAGGATTTCCGCAGAGCCCAGAATGGTTTCGCGCAATTCCGGTGCCAGCTTGCCGGACATGACCGCCTTGATGTCATCCACCAGATCATAAATCACGGAATAATAACGGATTTCAACGCCTTCCTGACGGGCAAGGTCAGCAGCTTTGCGGCTGGCCCGAACATTAAAGCCCAGAA
>JAADFR010000189.1:2421-3882 GCA_013152755.1 Alphaproteobacteria bacterium | reverse complement strand
AATTGCAAGGCCTGTCTCTCCCGGCCTATATGATCGGAAAGCTTTTTCAGATCGGCCTTGGTCACCCGGTCCATGGCCCAATCCAGCAGACTGATTTCCAGAGACCGGCGGGCCTCGAATACTTCGCGGGCTTCATCGGCGGTGGGGCTTGAAATCACCGCCCCCTTATTGCGGGCAAGGGTGACAATCTGATCTTCGGCCAGCATAATCAATACCTTGCGTATGGTCGCCCGGCCCGTACCATAGATATTACACAGGGCTTCCTCCGCCATTCTCATGCCCGGCAGCAGACGCTGCTCCAACACGGTTTCGCGGATATGGCGGTAAATATCTTCTGCGCTACGATTGTCATTTCCGGCCATTTTGGCCTCCATCATTATCTGATATTGGATTAATGTAGACAAAAAAATGACTATATTGTCAACAATATTCTTTACAATAATGCTACAATCTGCCAGAAAAGACGCTATAATACGGCAAATATCAGGGAACCACAGGCTATGGGAAAAATCACAACGCATATATTGGACACCGCCGCAGGATGCCCGGCGGCGGGGGTGAGAATTATCCTGAGCCGCGGGGATAAAATTCTGGCCGATTGTGTCACCAATGATGATGGCCGCTGTGATAATCCGGTCATAGAGGGCAATGATATGACGCCCGGCAGATACCGCCTTGAATTTCATGTGGGCGATTATTTCCGCCAAGCGGGCGTATCACTGGACGAGATTCCTTTTCTGGACATCGTGCCGGTGGAGTTTGGCATTACCGATGCGGGAGCCGCCTATCATATTCCGCTGTTGATTTCGCCTTACGGCTATAGCAGCTATCGGGGCAGCTGAATGTCAGAAATGCGCCACAGCATCCGTTTCCTTTTGGGGGGCAAGCGGCAGGACATAACAGATTTCGATCCCAACAGGACGTTGCTTGACTATCTACGTAGTGACGCCCGCCGCATGGGGACCAAGGAAGGCTGCGGCGAGGGCGATTGCGGCGCCTGTACGGTGGTGATCGGCAGCCTTAAAGACGGCCACATACATTATGAGGCAGTTAATGCCTGCATCCTATTCCTGCCCACGCTCAACGGCAAGCTGATCCTGACGGTGGAAGACATCTCACAGCCGGACGGGGCACTCCATCCGGTGCAGCAGGCTCTGGTAGACCTCCACGGGTCCCAATGCGGTTTTTGCACACCGGGATTTGTCATGTCCATGTTCGCCCACCTACGGTCCGGCGGCGGCGATGACCTGAGCAGCATCAATGATGCCCTCGCCGGGAACCTGTGCCGCTGTACAGGGTACGGCCCAATTATTGAGGCCACCCGCAAGGCCCTTGCACAAACCACCGATGACCATCTGACCGCCCTTGAAAAAGACTGGATCACACAACTCAACCAACTGAACCATGACGCGGTTGCCCTCACCTGGACCTGCCCCCATAATGGAGAGGTGCGCCATTATC
>JAADFR010000189.1:0-2390 GCA_013152755.1 Alphaproteobacteria bacterium | reverse complement strand
ATGCCTGCGCCGCCCATCCGGACGCAACTTTGCTGGCGGGCGGGACTGATGTGGGACTTTGGGGGACCAAACAGCTCCGGTCATTGAATGACCTGATTTATCTGGGCGATATTGCCGACATGACAGAGATCAGGGATGAAAAAAACCATGTCAGCCTTGGGGCCGGGGTTACTTTTTCCGATGCCCTGCCCCTGCTCACCAAATATTTCCCCGATCTGGGCGAGGTTATGCGCCGCATTGGCTCCACCCAAATCCGCAACCGGGGCACCATCGGCGGCAATATAGCCAATGGGTCACCCATCGGCGACAGCCTGCCAGTCCTGATTGCCCTCAATACAGAAATCACCCTGCACAGCAAAAATGGCCCCCGCCAATTACCCCTTGAAGAATATTTCATTGATTACGGCACACAAGACCTGCGCCCCGGTGAATTTATCGCCAGCCTGCGCGTCCCCAAGCTGACGCAAAATCAATATTTCCGGGCCTATAAAATATCAAAACGCTTTGATCAGGATATTTCCGCCGTCTGCGCCGCCCTGTGCCTCACATTTGACGATGATAATGTCAGCTCGGCCCGGATCGCTTTTGGCGGCATGGCGGCAACCCCTAAAAGAGCGACAGAGGCCGAACAGGCCCTTATCGGTGCTATATGGTCCGAAGACACCATCACCGCCGCCATGACGGCCCTTGAGAGAGATTTCAGCCCCTTAAGTGACATGCGCGCCAGTGCCGCCTATCGCCTGCAGGTGGCACAAAATATGCTCCTCAAAGCCTATATTGAACGTCAAGGCCAGCAGGAAACCCGCCTTGTGGGACAGGGGGCCTGCCCATGAGTCATGAACCGGAAAACCGCCCCATTCACGGCGATATTCATCAGGGTCAGCGCCATGACAGCGCCCACAAGCATGTGGCGGGAACGGCGCGCTATATTGATGATCTGCCGGAACGGGCCGATATTCTGCATCTGTGCCTTGGTCAGAGCGACCGCGCCCATGCCCGGATTATATCCATGGATTTAAGCGCCGTGCAGGCCGCACCTGGCGTTGTGGCCGTGACCACAGCCAAAGACATTCCCGGAAAGAATGATGTCAGCCCCTTTGCCGGGGATGACCCGCTCTTTGCCGAAGATATAGTCTCTTTCCACGGCCAGTCCCTGTTTGCCGTAGCCGCCGAAACGCGCGATCAGGCCCGCCGCGCCGCGCGTCTGGCCAAAATAGAATATGAAGAACTCCCCGCCATCCTGACCATTGATCAGGCCATGGATGCCAAGTCTTACATCGAAGCCCCCCAGAGAATGGCGCAGGGTGATGCAGAGGCCGCCCTGACATCTGCCCCCTTGCGCGCCCAAGGCCGTCTGCGCCTTGGCGGACAGGATCATTTCTATCTGGAAGGTCAGATCGCCATGGCCGAAATGCGCGAAGACGGCGATGTCCATGTCTGGTCCTCAACCCAGAATCCGACCGAAGTTCAGCATCTGGTGGCTCATGTGCTGAACCAGCCCTTTAACAGCGTCAGCGTCGAACTCCGGCGTATGGGCGGTGGTTTTGGCGGCAAAGAAACCCATCCGTCCCTGTTTGCGGCGGCGGTGGCCCTGATGGCGCGGATCACGGGACGGGCAGTTAAATGCCGGGTCGATCGGGATGACGATATGATCATGACCGGCAAACGCCATGATTTCCGCATTGATTATGATGTGAGCTTTGATGACAAGGGTCAGATTCACGGCCTGAAGCTCAGTCTTGCCGCCCGGGCTATTCGGTGGACCTGTCCCCGGCCATCAATGACCGGGCCATGTTTCATGCGGATAATTGTTATTTCCTCGAAAATGTGGAGATCATGTCCTATCGCTGCCGCACCAATACGGTTTCCAACACCGCTTTTCGCGGCTTTGGCGGGCCGCAGGGCATGATCGCCATTGAACGGATTATGGATGTGATCGCCCATAAAACGGGCCGGGATCCGCTGGACGTACGCAAGGCCAATCTTTACGGCAAGGACAGGCGCAATATCACCCCCTACGGCATGACGGTAGCGGATAATATCGCGCCTGACATTATCACTGCCCTTGAGAAAACCTCAAATTATCAGGGGCGCCGCGTGGAAATTGAAGAATTCAACGCGGCCCATAAGTACCTTAAAAAAGGGCTTGCCCTGACCCCGGTGAAGTTCGGCATTTCCTTTACCCTGCTCCATCTTAATCAGGCGGGCGCACTGATCCATATCTATGCGGACGGCAGTGTTCACCTGAACCACGGCGGCACCGAAATGGGTCAAGGACTGTTCACCAAAGTGGCGCAGGTGGTGGCCAATGAATTTCAGATCGATATAGACCGCATCAAAATCCTGCCCACCAATACGGATAAGGTGCCCAACCCCTCCCCCACCGCCGC
>JAADFR010000188.1 GCA_013152755.1 Alphaproteobacteria bacterium | reverse complement strand
TCGCCGCTCAGGTTGTCCAGCAAAACCGTCGTGGCCTCATCTTCGCTGATATAATCACTGCAATAAACATAACCATTGCCCATACGGTGTTGCAAAGGGATGCGCCATTGCCAACCCGCGTCCAGCGCCGTTGACCTTGTATAGGGGGCAAGGGTGTCTTCATTGACACAGGGAACTGCGATGGCCCGATCACAAGGCAGCCAATGGCTCCAGTTTTCATAGCCGGTTTTAAGAGCATCTTCGATCAAAAGCCCCCGAAACCCGGTGCAATCGATAAAAAGATCCGCCGCGACCTTTGTGCCGTCTTCCATCAGAATATGGTCGATAAAGCCGTCTTCGGGCCGTAAATGGGTATCGACGACCCGGCCTTCTATGCGTTCAACGCCTTTCTGTTCCGCGTAACCGCGCAAATATTTGCCGTACAGAATGGCATCAAAATGATAGGCATAGTCAAAGGTGGACTGGACAAGTTTGGGATCTTGTGTTGGCTTGTTGAATTTGCCATTTTTTGCCGCGATCCAGGCCATAGAATAATCATCCAGCGATGTTTCATCGCCCTGTGCGCGGGCTTGCAGCCAATAGTGATAGAGGGGAACGGAGTCAAAATCTGCGCCATACTGGCCAAAGGGATGGAAATAATGCTGTCCTTTTTTTGCCCAGTCAACGAATTGGATGCCCAGCTTGAAGGTGCCTTGGGTATGGCGCAGGAAATCATTTTCATCAAGGCCGAGGCTCTGGTTAAACAGCTTGATTGGGGGAATAGTAGCCTCGCCAACGCCGACCACGCCAATGTCTTCTGATTCAATCAGGCTGACCCGGCAATTGCCGCGCAGGGCATTGACCAAGGCCGCCGCCGTCATCCATCCGGCGGTGCCGCCGCCGACAACGGCGATATGGCGAATTTTACGATCGTTCATAGCTGTGTCCCATCCTCACATAGATAAGGTTCAGAGTAACCTCCCCCACCTTTGGGCGGCAAGTGATAACATACGTATTCATGAAATATTCTTATCCTGAATACGTATGTTATGGCTTGTTCTCATAGGCCCGCAGGCTCTAGGATGATAAGCATATAAAATAAATGGGAGAAATAAAATTTTCAGGGCAATCATACTGTTCATTGGTGTCATATTCTATTCGGCGGTGGCTCACAGCGATGTGGGGACGGTCACATCACCGGGTAATATTCTGACGGTAACCGTGGGCCTTGAGGGGCAGATCCCCTATTATCAGGTGAGCCGCCACGGCAAGACGGTGATTGCAAAATCCAGACTAGGCCTGCGGTTTAAGGACGCCCCCCATCTGGACGGCGGTTTTACCCATGCCAGTTTTGCTAAAACATCTTTTGATGAAACATGGACCCAGCCCTGGGGTGAGAAAGAAAATATCCGCAACCATTATAATGAACTGCGCATGACGGTGAGTGATGGCCTGAAACGCCGGATGGTTCTGACGTTCAGGGTCTATGATGACGGTGTTGGCTTTCGCTACGAATTGCCCAAGCAGGAAAACCTGGGCAAGGTGGCGATCATTGATGAACTGACCGAATTTCGCATTAGCGACCCGGCCACCGCATGGTGGATACCGGCGCGGGGGTGGAACCGATATGAATATCTGTACCGCAAAACCCCCCTGACAGAGATCAGTCATGTTCATACACCGCTTACCATGCGCACAGATAAGGGGCTGCATATCAGCATCCATGAGGCGGCACTGGTGGATTATGCCGCCATGACGTTACGGCGGGGACGGGGACAGGCATTGCAGGCCGACTTAACCCCTTTATCAGACGGGATAAAGGTGAAGGCCACCGCGCCCTTTCACACACCATGGCGCACGATCCAGATTGCCGATACGGCAGGGGGGCTGATCACCTCATATCTGATCCTTAACCTGAATGAGCCAAATAAATTGGGCGATGTGTCTTGGGTAAAGCCGGAAAAATATGTGGGGATTTGGTGGGAAATGCATCTGGGTATCGCCACATGGGGATCGGGGCCAAAGCACGGGGCGACAACCGCACGGACCAAAACCTATATTGATTTTGCCGCCAAGAATGGCTTTAAAGGCGTATTGGTGGAGGGCTGGAATATTGGCTGGGACGGGGACTGGTTCAATAACGGCAATGTTTTCCGCTTTACCGAACCCTATCCTGATTTTGATATAAAACTGCTGTCTGATTATGCCCGCAAAAAGGGGGTGCATCTGATCGGTCATCACGAAACATCGGGCGGCATATCCAATTATGAGAACCAACTGGACGCCGCGCTGGATTATTATCAGAAGCTGGGCATCCCCGCCATCAAGACCGGCTATGTGGCTGACGGCGGTGACGTGACCTATACGGGCAAGGATGGCCGCACCCGCCATGAATGGCATGACAGCCAGTTCATGGTTCGTCATTATCAGAAAGTGGTAGAGGAAGCGGCAAAGCGCAAAATCGCCATCAATACCCATGAACCGATCAAGGATACGGGCCTGCGCCGGACTTATCCCAACTGGATCAGCCGCGAGGGCGCCCGGGGACAGGAATATAACGCCTGGGGTGAGCCGGGAAATTCGCCGGAACATACGGCCATTCTACCCTTCACCCGCATGCTGGCCGGGCCGATGGATTTCACTCCCGGTATTTTCGACCTGCTGTTCGAGAAAGAAAAGCCCAATAACCGTATCCCAACCACCTTGGCCAAGCAACTGGCGCTGTATGTGGTGATCTATAGCCCAAATCAGATGGCTGCCGACCTGCCGGAAAATTATCAGGCCCGGCCAAAGCCGTTTCAGTTTATTCGGGATGTGGTGACCGATTGGGCTGATACCCGTGTCCTGAACGGCGAGATTGGCGAATATGTTACCATTGTGCGCAAAGACCGCCATAGCGACGACTGGTTTCTGGGCAGCCTGAGTAATGAAAAAGCTCGCCATCTTGAGATTGCGCTGGATTTCCTTGATCCCGGCGTGACTTATCGGGCGCAAATATATCGGGACGGGCCAAAGGCGGACTATAAGAATAATCCCTATGATATGGTGATTGAGGAAAAACAGGTAACCCGGGATAGTATGTTGAAACTTGACCTTGCCACCAGCGGCGGCGAGGCCATAAGATTTACCCCCCTTAAAAAATAAATCAGGAAGATTGATATGCGATATTTTTTGGTATTTGTGCTGGCCTTGGTCATTCTTCCGGGCGCGGCACAGGCTCAGGATAACATCAAACGGGTGGAACCGCCTTTCTGGTGGGTGGGGTTCAAAGACAGCCGGCTTCAACTGCTGGTCTACGGTGATAATATTGCCGCCTATGAACCACAGGTGGATCACAAGGGTATCAGTCTTGAAAAAACTACCCGGGTGAAAAGCCCCAATTACCTGTTCCTTGACCTGACCATCGCCAAAGGCACCCCCGCCGGAACGTTTGACATTATGTTCAATCACAAGAGCGGCAAGGTCATCATCCGGGCCTATGAGTTAAAGGCGCGGGCGAAGAATGCCGCAGGCCGCAAGGGCTTTGATGCCGCTGATGCCATTTACCTGATCACGCCGGACCGCTATGCCAACGGCAATCCGCAGAATGATACGGTGGCGGGCATGAAGGATAAACTGAACCGCGCCTTTAAGGGCGGGCGGCACGGCGGTGATATTCAGGGGATAAGTGATCATCTGAACTATATTTCCGACATGGGTTTTACCTCTATATGGCTCAATCCGGTACTGGAGAATGATCAGCCGGAGTATAGCTATCACGGCTATGCCACCACCGATTTTTATCGGGTAGACCCCCGTTATGGCACCAATGAGGATTTCCGCAAAATGGCGCAGAAAGGCCGGGCCATGGGCATCGGCTTGATCATGGATATGATCGTTAATCATGTGGGATCGAAACATTGGTGGATGGCTGACCTGCCCACCGATGACTGGATCAACTATGGCGGCAAATATGTCAATACCAGCCATAGGCGCACCACCATACAGGACCCCTATTCATCCGCCAGCGACCGCAAGATTTTTTCCGATGGCTGGTTTGTGGAAAGTATGCCGGATATAAATCAACGTAACCCGCTGATGGCGCAATATCTTATCCAGAATGCTATTTGGTGGATTGAATATTCCGGCCTGACCGGCATCCGCATGGATACCTATCCCTATCCGGACATGAATTTTATGGCCGAATGGTCACGGCGGGTCATGGAAGAATATCCGGACTTTAACATTGTTGGCGAAGAATGGAGCGTAAATCCTTCTGTGGTGTCCTATTGGCAGCGGGGCAAGGTCAACAAGAATGGCTATGTCTCCTATCTGCCGAGCCTGATGGATTTCCCGTTGCAGGACGCCATGGTCACGGGTCTCACGGTTAAAGAGGAATGGGCGGATGGTCTGATCGGTATCTATAAAATGCTGGCCAATGATGTGGTTTACCCGGACCCAAGCCATATGGTCACCTTTCCCGACAACCATGACATGAACCGGATTTTCACCCAGTTGGGTGAGGATTATGATCTCTATAAAATGGCCATGGCCTTTACCCTGACCATGCGCGGTATCCCGCAAATCTATTACGGTACAGAGATATTGATGACCAACCCGGACGGTAAGGATGACGGCGTTATCCGCAGCGATTTTCCCGGCGGTTGGGAAGGTGACAAGGTCAATGCCTTTACGGGCAGGGGGCTGACCGACCGGCAAAAGGACGCGCAGGCCTTTCTGAAAAATCTGCTCAACTGGCGCAAGGACAAGGCGGTTATTCATAATGGCAAGCTGATGCATTTTGTGCCTGAAAACGGGGTATATGTCTATTTCCGCTATGATGATCAGGATAAGGTCATGGTGGTCCTCAATAAAAATGCCAAGGATACGAACTTGTCCCTCGGGCGGTTTTCTGAAATCCTGAACGGCGGGGCGAAAGCAACAGATATTATCACCGGAAAGAAGGTTGAGCTGTCAGGCACGCTGGAACTTTCCGCCCGTTCCGTGATGGTTCTGGATATAAAATAAAGGGAAATGGCCATGGCACAGAAACCGCAACTTACCTTCTGGCAAATCTGGAATATGTGTTTCGGCTTTCTGGGGATACAATTCGGCTTTGCCCTGCAAAACAGCAATGTCAGCCGGATATTTCAGACCCTTGGCGCGGATATAAATGATATTCCCATCCTGTGGGTGGCGGCGCCGCTGACCGGGTTGCTGGTTCAGCCCATCATCGGCTATATGAGCGACAAGACATGGAACGGTCTGGGCCGGCGGCGGCCTTATTTTCTCTGGGGGGCCATATTGGCTACGGCGGCCTTGTTCATCATGCCCAATTCGCCTGTCCTGTGGGTGGCGGCGGGGATGCTGTGGATTATGGATGCCTCGATCAATATTGCCATGGAGCCCTTCCGGGCCTTTGTCGGGGACATGCTGCCCCATCGCCAGCGGACCATGGGTTACGCCATGCAGAGCTTTTTTATCGGTGTGGGGTCGGTGATCGCCTCGGCCCTGCCGTGGATATTCACCAATTTATTTGACATCAGCAATGTTGCGCCAGCGGGTGAGATCTCGGCCACGGTGAAATATTCATTCTATTTTGGCGGCGGCGTGATGTTTCTGGCGGTGATGTGGACCATCTTGTCTACAAAGGAATATTCACCGGACCAATTGAAAGAATTTGATCAGAACGCGGATACGCCGCCGCCGGAAATACGGGAAAAAACGCGGCTGGCCTCGGAATATCGCAGTGGCGGCTGGTTGTGGCTGGCGGGCGGCGCGGGCTTTACGGCAGTAATATATTTTATGGGCTGGGATGTTCAGCTTTATCTGTTAGGCGGCGGCCTGTTTCTGTTCGGTATTATGCAGCTCATCTGCGCCGGGCTTCAGGAACAGGAGCGGGTGAGCAGTGCATTTTACCAGATTGTCGATGATTTCTTCCATATGCCAAAGGCCATGAAGCAATTGGCCGTTGTCCAGTTTTTTTCATGGTTCGCCCTGTTTTCCATGTGGATATATACAACCCCCGCCGTGACCGCCTTTCATTATGGCAGCAGTGACCCGGCCTCCCTGCCTTATAATGAGGGGGCAGACTGGGTGGGGATACTTTTCGCATCCTATAACGTTTTTGCCGCCCTTGCCGCTTTTCTGATCCCGGTGGTGGCCAATATGACCAACCGGAAGATTGCCCATATGATTAATTTGTTTTTGGGCGGGGCGGGATTGATCTCCATGTATTTCATTAAAGACCCGAGCCTGTTATGGATTTCCATGATCGGGGTCGGTATTGCCTGGGCCTCTATCCTGTCCATGCCGTACAGTTTGCTGTCCAGCGCGGTGCCGTCCCACAAGATGGGGATATATATGGGGATTTTTAACTTCTTCATCGTGATCCCCCAAATTCTCGCAGCCAGTGTTCTGGGGCTGTTTGTGACAAAATTGTTTGACGGACAGGCCATCTATGCGCTGGTGCTTGGCGGCTGTTTGATGATCCTTGCCGGGCTGGCCACGCTCCGGGTTGACGATAAATAAAAGATAGATATATGACCTTAAAGAATATTGCCGCCGTCTTATTGACCATCTCCCTGTTGGGCTGCGCCGAAAAACTGCCCGAGGGACAGGCACCGGGCGCACCGGGACAGCCCTCCGTCTGGGCCTATGCGGGCAAGACGGGGATTGGCACCGCCTATACCCCTTACGACACGCCATCAGACCAGCGGTCCAAAGTGTGGTTTTCCGTGGCGGAGGGCATCCTGACCGAAACCATGTATGGCCTGATTCATGAGGCCCAGATCAAGGATATGCAGTTCCTGATCAAGGGGGAAGGCTATCTTGATACGGAAAAAGACGATACCATTTCCACCATTGATTATCTGTATAAGGATGAGGCAGGGCGGCCTCTGTCGCTGGCTTACCGCATCATCAACCGGGATCGGGACGGCAAATATGAGATTGAGAAACATATCTTTACCGACCCGGCGCGCAATGTGCTTTTCCTACGGGTTATCTTTCGGGCGTTGAAAGGGGGCATCACACCCTATCTGATCCTCAATCCCCATATGGCCAATACAGGCAGCGGCGATCACGCCGCCGTGGGGGCGAATGCCCTTTATGCCAGTGAGGGCGATGTTTTCCTGACGATGAAATCATCCGGTGCCTTTGTGAAAAGCTCTGCGGGTTTTGTGGGAATCTCGGACGGCCTGACGGATTTACGGGATAATGGTCAGATGGATTGGACCTATGACACTACGGGGCAGGCGGGTGGTAATGTGGCTCTGACCGCCGAACTTTCCCCGCTTGCATCCGGTGAAGTGACCTATGATTTCACCATTGGTTTTGGTCAGACGGCCAAGGGGAGCGCACAGGCGGCGGATCAATCTCTGGCCACCGGATATGATGCTATTCTGGCCCATTATAACAAAGGCTGGCAGGGGTATCTGGCGGGCCTTTCTGCCCTGCCGCAAATGGTGGGGACGACCACCGATGGCGGCAAATTACTTTATACCAGTGCCATGGTTTTGAAAGCACAGGAGGATAAGACTTATCCCGGAGCCTTGATCGCGTCCCTGTCTAACCCTTGGGGGGAGACCGTATCGGCGGAGGAAAGCGCCACAGGCTATAAAGCAGTCTGGCCCCGGGATTTTTACCAATGCGCTATGGCTTTTTTGGCCCTCGGCGACCATGAAACACCGCTCAAGGCCTTTGAATACCTGAAGAAAGTTCAGGTAACGGACAAGACCCCGGGCAATAAGGGGGCCACCGGGTGGTTCCTGCAAAAAACCCATGTGGACGGGGTTCTGGAATGGGTCGGGGTTCAGCTGGACCAGACGGCCATGCCGATCATGCTGGGCTGGAAGCTCCATGAGGCAGGCATCCTGTCCGATGAACAGATGGTAAAATGGTACCGGGAGATGCTGAAACCGGCGGCAGATTTTCTGGTGCGCGGCGGCGAGGTCAATGTGGATTGGAACAAATGGCAGGTCATACCGCCGCTTACTCAGCAGGAGCGCTGGGAGGAGCAGACCGGATATAGCCCGTCCACCACTGCCGCCATCATTGCCGGGCTGGTCAGTGCCGCCGATATGGCCCGGCTTGCCGGGGATGAGGCGGGGGCAACGCTTTACCTGAAAACAGCCGATGATTATGCGGCTAAAATTGAACCCCGCATGTTTACCACGGCGGGGGTTTACGGCAATGACCGTTATTTCCTGCGTATTACCGCCAACGAAAACCCCAATGATGACGGGGTAGTGACCAAAAATAACGGGCGGGCAGCCATGAAAGAACAGAAGATTCTGGACGGCGGTTTTCTGGAGCTGGTCCGTTACGGGGTGCGGCGCGCCGATGACGGGGCTATTCTGGATACATTGCCCGAATTTGATGATCAGACCCGTGCGGATGCTTTCCGGGTGAAATATGATTTCACTTTTGCCGGGGTGGAGGGCAAATTCCCCGGTTGGCGGCGCTACGGCAATGACGGTTACGGCGAAGACGCTGATGATGGCCTGAATTACGGCAGGATGACCCCCGGGCAACGGGGCCGGGTCTGGCCTTTTTTCACCGGTGAGCGCGGCCATTATGAACTGGCGCGGCTCAGGGTAGAAAATGCGACTGTTCCTGCGGATAAAATAGAGGCTTTGAAAAACACCTATGTCAAGGCCATGGAGCTGTTCGCCAATGAAGGGATGATGTTGCCGGAACAGGTCTGGGACGGGGTCGGGGCAAACAGCCCCAATCACTATACTATTGGTGAGGGCACCAATTCGGCAACCCCGCTGGCCTGGACACACGCGGAATATGTCAAGCTGGTCCGGTCATTGAAAGACGGTCAGGTCTGGGATTATTATCCGCTGGTGGGCGCGCGTTACGGCAAATGAGCCCCGCAGGAATCCCGGATAATCAGCTTTGCCGGCATCAGGATGGAGCTTACATCCTCACCCCGGATCAGTTTCAGGATATTATCCACCAACAGCTCCCCGGCGAGCTTGGTATCCTGTTGCACCGTGGTCAGGGGCGGGTTGGTATAGGAGGCGGTCGGAATATTATCAAAACCGACCACGGCCACATCTTCCGGCACCCGTTTGCCATGTTCCTGCAAGGCTTTGATGGCCCCAATGGCAATCAGGTCGCTGGCCCCGAATATGGCATCAAACTGTAACTTGCCTTTCAGTAATTCTATGGTGGCTTCATAGCCCATTTCTTCGGAGGTATCCGCGTCAATCTGGAGCTTTGGATTGACGATCAACCCGGCCTCAAGCAGGGCCTTCACATAGCCCTGATAACGTTGGTTAAATTCCGGACGATGTTCGGAGGCAATGCCGAGAAAAGCAATTTTCTTATGACCCAAATCGGTCAGATGCTTGATGCTCAGATAAGCACTATTCAGATTGTCACAGCCAATGAAATGCCCCGGCTGTTTTGCCAGAACCGGCCCCCATGTGATGAAATGAGCCCCCATCCTGTCCAGATGAGCAATTTTCTCCATATAGGTGATGTAATCGCCGTAACCGAGGAAGATAATACCGTCCGCCCGATGGGCATTCTCATAATCCGCATTCCAGTCCCCGCTTTGCTGTTGAAAGGAAATCAGCAGGTCATAGCCCATTTTGCCGGAGGCCCGGGTGATGCTGCCCAGCATGCTGAGGAAAAAGGGATTGATCAGGCTGTCATCGGTGCCGGGGTCTTCGCACAGCAAAAGGGCAAGGGTTTTGGTTTCTTTTGACCGCAGGTTCCGAGCGTTAATATCCACCTGATAATTGAGTTTTTTGGCGATGGCCTGTATTTTCTCGCGGGTTTCTTCGCTGACTAGCGGACTGTTGCGTAAGGCACGAGATACAGTTGGCTGGGACACACCCGCCAGATGGGCAATATCAAAAGAGGTCGGCTTTTCATCTTTCATCAAAGGTTACCCTTAAGTTTTACAAACATACGCCGCCCCATAATACATACGTATTCATTGGTTAATCAAGTATGTATACGTATGTCTTTCCTTGTAGGCAAGAAGGTGATGGCGTAATTTCTTTACCAATTAACAAAAAAGCAGGGACAGGTGATGACATTATCGGGCATTGATATTGGGGTATTTTCGGCTTATGTGGTGGGGATTATCGGTTTGGCCTACTGGGTCAGCCGGGAGAAGGCGGGCCATGAGAAGACGACCGAGGATTATTTTCTGGCGGGCAAGTCTCTGCCGTGGTGGGCGATCGGAGCGTCGCTGATTGCAGCCAATATCTCTGCCGAACAGATTATCGGCATGTCCGGGTCGGGCTATGTGATCGGGCTGGGGATTGCATCTTATGAGTGGATGGCGGCGATCACCCTGATTATCGTCGGTAAATATTTTCTGCCCATCTATCTCAAGCGCGGCATCTATACCATGCCGCAATTCCTGGAACAGCGGTATGACCATCGGGTACGGACTATTCTGGCGATCTTCTGGCTCGGGGTTTATGTCTTTGTCAATTTGACGGCCATCCTGTGGCTCGGCGCGCTGGCGATCAATACGGTGGCAGGGGTGGAGCTGGTCTACGGATTGATCTTCCTCGGAGCTTTTGCGGCGGCCTATTCGCTCTACGGCGGGCTGAAGGCGGTGGCCTTCACCGACATTATACAGGTGGTCCTGCTGGTGGGCGGCGGTCTGTTCCTGTCCTATGTGACGCTGGACACCATCGGAGATGGGCAGGGAATTGTGGCGGGCTTTATGGAGCTAACCGCGCGCGCGCCGGAAAAGTTCGATATGATCTTAAGCCCGGACAACCCTCATTATATGAGCCTGCCGGGCCTGAGTGTTCTGGTCGGCGGTATGTGGATCATGAACTTGTCTTACTGGGGCTTTAACCAATATATCATTCAGCGGGCGCTGGCGGCAAAAAACCTTAAAGAAGCCCAGAAGGGGATCGCCTTTGCGGCCTATCTGAAATTGCTGATGCCGGTGATTGTGGTGTTGCCGGGCATTGCGGCGGTGGTACTGGCCCCTAACCTGAGCTCCCCGGATCAGGCTTACCCTGAATTGATGAAGCTGATGCCGGTGGGTATGATGGGGCTGGTCTTCGCTGCTCTTGTGGCCGCTATTGTCTCGTCACTGGGGTCCATGACCAATAGTATTGCAACTATCTTCACCATGGACATTTACAGCTTCTATCAAAAAGACCGCAGTCAGCAGCATTATGTGTTTGTCGGCCGGGTGGTGAGCTTCTCCTCCCTGATTATCGCCATGATCTGTGCCAAGCCCTTGCTCGGTAATTTTGATCAGGCCTTTCAGTATATTCAGGAGTTCACCGGCTTCTTCACCCCCGGCATTGTGGTGATCTTTCTGCTGGGCATGTTCTGGAAACGGGCTACGGCCCACGGCGCTTTGGCGGCGGCCATTGGCTCTGCAGTTCTGTCCTTCGTCCTGAAAATTCTGTGGCCATCCTTGCCATTCATTGACCGGGTCGGACTGGTGTTTCTGGCGTGTCTTGGTCTTGGGATCATTGTGACACTCATGGAGAAAAGCGGCGTTCAGGATATTCAGGATAATGCCGTTGATCTGGAGGATATAGATTTTTCCTCCAGCCGTAATTTCAATCTGTCGGCTTTGGGCGTGGTTCTGATCCTCACTGCCCTCTATGCCACTTGGTGGTAACCATAACCTAATTTTAGCCCAACTACAGGGATGCCTAAATCGTAAAGGTTAAGGCATCCCTTTTTTTGATTTTTTTATAATTCCATATTACAGAAAGTATTTCCATATTGTGAAAAATTGATATATTCTGTCCTCTAAATCCGCAATGATAAGGTACATATGGATATGACTGTTGTTTCTCATGGGAATATTTTGCCGCCGCTCACCGACATTCTGCCCGACCCAAGGACTTTGATGGGGCCGGGGCCGTCCAATGTTCACCCACGCGTGCTTGGGGCTATGGCCCAGCCCACGGTGGGCCATCTTGACCCGACCTTTCAGCAGTTGATGGAGGAAATCAAACAGGGCTTGAGATATGCCTTTCAGACCAAAAATGCTTTGACTTTTCCGGTGTCGGCACCGGGGTCAGCGGGTATGGAAATGTGCTTTGCCAATTTGATGGAGGCCGGGGACAAGGTTATTGTGGCCCGCAATGGTGTGTTCGGCGCACGGATGCTGGAGAATGTCACCCGTTTCGGCGGTATTCCGGTGGATATATCTTTTGGCTGGGGTACGGCCATTGATCCGAATCGCATCGAACAGGCTCTGAAAGACCATCCCGATGCGAAAATTCTGGCCTTTGTTCACGCCGAAACCTCAACCGGGGTTTTGTCTGATGCGGAAAGTCTTTGTGCCTTGGCACAGGCCCATGATTGCCTGACGATCGTAGATGCGGTGACCAGTCTTGGCGGTGTGCCGGTCAAGGTGGATGACTGGGGCATAGATGCGGTTTATTCCGGTTCGCAAAAATGTCTGTCCTGTCCGCCGGGCCTGTCCCCGGTGAGCTTTTCTGACCGGGCCATCGCCCGGTTACGCGCCCGGACAACGCCGGTGCCAAGCTGGTTCCTTGACCTGACCTTGGTCATGGATTATTGGGACGGCGCAGGGGGGCGCACCTATCATCATACGGCTCCGGTTAATGCCATGTATGCTCTCTATGAATCTCTGCTGTTGTTACAGGCAGAGGGGTTGGAGCGGGCCTGGACCCGGCACCGGGTTCAGCATGAAAACCTGGTGGCAGGGCTTGAGGAACTTGGCCTGTCCCTGCCGGTTGATCCGGCGGTCAGGCTGCCCCAGCTTAATCTGGTCACTATTCCGGACGGCAAGGATGATGGTGCGGTGCGCGCGGCTTTACTGTCGGAATATGGCCTTGAGATCGGGGCCGGGCTTGGCACATTTGCTGGCAAGGCCTGGCGCATTGGCTTGATGGGCCATACGGCGCGGCCTGAAAATGTGGCCATCTGTCTGAAGGCGCTGTCTTACGCGCTGTCCCGCTAGGAAAAGCATATGAAGAAGGGTAAAATAAAAGCTGTCCGAGGGTCCTTGCTCTGGTTCACTGGCAATCCATTTGTGACACCGCAAAGCGATTGTGTGACCTATGAGGAGGATGGCCTGCTGATCATCCGGGACGGTCATATTCAGGCCAGCGGCGCGGCGGCAAACTTACTCCCCGTTTTGGACAGGGATGTGACCGTGGAGCATTATCCGGACCATATCATCATGCCCGGCTTCATTGATGCCCACACCCATTATGCCCAGAT
>JAADFR010000187.1:1377-3214 GCA_013152755.1 Alphaproteobacteria bacterium | reverse complement strand
ATCAGCTTGATCTGACCGGGGATCAGGCGCGCCATATTGCCAGCCGCCATCACGGCATTGGCTGTGATCAGGTCATCACCCTGTTGCCCAGCACGAAGGCCGACGTTTTCATGCGGATTCAGAATGCGGACGGCAGCGAGGTCGGGGCTTGCGGTAATGCCAGCCGCTGTGTCGGGCAGATTCTGATGGTGGAGAATAACACCGACCATATCACCATAGAAACCACCGCCGGGCTATTGCAGGCCGCCCGGGCCGGAGATTTAATCCGGGTCGATATGGGTGTGCCGAACCTTGACTGGCAGGACATTCCCTTGAGCCGGGAGATGGCGACGGATGACCTGGACGTGACGGTTGGCCCTTTAAGCCATGGTGTCGCGGTTAATATGGGCAATCCCCATGTGGTATTTTTCGTTGATGATGTGGCGGATATTCCGCTGGCCGCGCTTGGGCCACAGATTGAAACTCACCCTCTGTTTCCAAAGCGGGTTAATGTGAGCATTGTGGCGGATCAGGGCCAGGGCCGCCTGCGCCATCGGGTGTGGGAACGGGGGGCTGGGATCACCAAAGCCTGTGGGTCCGGAGCCTGCGCCGTGATTGTGGCCGCCAGCCTGCGCGGACTTGTGCCAAAAGAAGCAACCGTTGAGCTTGACGGCGGCGACCTTCATATGCTGTGGGATGAGGACGGTCATATACAGATGACCGGTAGCGCCACCCATGTTTTTGACGGGCATATCCTGTTATGACCGCGCCAGAGAATAAAGCAAAGCTGGTTACTTTTGGCTGTCGGCTCAATACCTATGAGTCAGAGGTCATGAAAAACCATGCGGATCAGGCAGGGTTGCGTAATACAGTGATTTTCAACACCTGCGCCGTGACCGCCGAGGCCACGCGCCAAGCCCGTCAGTCCATCCGCCGCACCCGCAAAGAAAATCCGGATGTGAAGATCATCGTTACCGGCTGCGCGGCCCAGATCACCCCGGAGGCCTTTGGCGCCATGGATGAGGTGGATATGGTGCTGGGTAATGTGGAAAAGCTACAGGTGGAAAGCTATCTGGATTTCGGCCTGGACAAGGCGGAAAAATTACTGGTCAATGACATTATGGCGGTGAAGGAAACCGCTAATCACCTCATTGATGGCTATGCGGAGCGCACCCGCGCCTTTGTGCAGGTGCAAAATGGTTGCGATCATCGCTGTACCTTCTGCATCATTCCTTACGGGCGCGGCAACAGCCGGTCAGTGCCCGCAGGTGAGGTTATTCAGCAGGTGCAACGACTGGTCGATAACGGCTATCAGGAGGTGATTATCACCGGGGTTGATATTACCTCTTACGGTCCCGACCTGCCCGGCACCCCCAGCCTTGGGAACCTGTGTCAGAAGATCCTGAAATTTGTGCCGGACCTGAAACGATTGCGGTTAAGCTCCATTGATTCTATTGAGATTGACGAAGCGCTTTTTCAGGTCATCACGGAAGAAGACCGCATGATGCCCCACCTTCACCTGAGCCTTCAGGCCGGGGATAATATGATTTTAAAGCGTATGAAACGCCGCCACAGCCGGGAGGATAGTATTGAATTTTGCCAGCGGGTTCGGGCCGCCCGTCCCGATGTGGTTTTCGGGGCCGATATTATCGCGGGCTTCCCCACGGAAACAGAAGAGATGTTTCAGAACAGCCTTGCATTGGTGGAAGACTGTGACCTGACCTATCTTCATGTTTTTCCCTTTAGCGCCCGCGAAGGCACCCCGGCGGCAAAAATGCCCCCCGTGTCAAAGGTGGTCCGTAAAGAACGGGCGGCGCGGTTGCGGGCCTTGGGTCAGATGCAATTTGACCGCTATATG
>JAADFR010000187.1:0-1344 GCA_013152755.1 Alphaproteobacteria bacterium | reverse complement strand
ATTCTGGTGGAAAAGCCCGGCGAGGCGGGTAAATCGGTTATCGGCCATACGGAACATTTTGCTCCGGCGAAGATATTGGCCGATTTAACGGCGGGTTCCCTTGCAAATGCGCGGGTAACAGGCTATGAAAATGGCATCCTTATCACAGAATTAGAGCGTTGATGTCAGAAGAAAATTTCCCCGACAATCAGAAGAAAGACGATCAGAAGAAAAAAGGCTGGTTCAGTCGCCTGAAAGATGGCCTGAAGCGCAGCACCACGGCCCTGAGCGGTGGTATCAGTGATATTTTCGTCAAACGAAAGCTGGACGCCACCACGCTGGAGGAGCTGGAAGATCTGTTGATCATGTCCGACCTTGGGGTCACGGTTAGTCAGGCGGTCTGCGCGCGTCTGTCCAAGGGCCGGTTTGACAAGGAAATTTCGCCGGAGGAAGTACAGGCCGCGCTGGCCGGAGAGGTGGCGGATATTCTGCGTCCGGTGGCCCGGCCTCTTGAGATCACGGCGGACCATAAGCCCCATATCATTCTGATGGTCGGGGTCAATGGCTCCGGCAAAACCACCACCATTGGCAAGCTGGCCAAGAAATTTCAGCTGGACGGGAAATCGGTCATGCTGGCGGCGGGCGATACTTTTCGGGCGGCGGCCATTGAACAACTGCAGGTCTGGGGTCAGCGCAATAATGTACCGGTGGTGTCGGGCAAGGTGGGGGCCGATGCGGCGGGGCTGGCCTATGATGCCATAGAGCGCGCCCGGACGGAAAACAGCGATATTTTAATCATAGATACCGCCGGGCGTCTGCAAAATAAAAGCCATCTGATGGAGGAACTGTCCAAAATCATCCGGGTGATTACCAAACAGGACGAAACGGCGCCCCATTCCACCCTGTTGGTGCTGGATGCGACCACGGGGCAGAATGCGGTGATGCAGGCACGCGTTTTTCAGGAGGCGGCGCAGGTTTCCGGCCTGATCATGACCAAGCTGGACGGTACGGCCAAGGGTGGCGTTTTGGTGGCGCTGGCCGAAAAATTTGATCTGCCTATCCATGCCATTGGCGTTGGTGAATCCATTGATGATTTACAGCCTTTTGATGCCGATGATTTTTCAAAAATGTTAGTGGGACTTAAATAATGAGTGACACCCAAAAGCAACTGCTCAAGCTTTTTATTGAGATGTTCCCGATTATCCTGTTTTTCTATGCCTATGACGCCAAGGAAATGGAAAGCGTCTATCTGGCCACCAAGGTTTTCATGGCGGCCATGGCGGTGTCCATGATCGCTTCCAAGGTGATTTTCAAGAAAATTGGCCTGATTTTATGGATTTCCGGTGGCCTCGTAGGCATATTGGG
>JAADFR010000186.1:13383-22837 GCA_013152755.1 Alphaproteobacteria bacterium | reverse complement strand
CAATATGATAACCATGTTCAATAATTTTAAAAAGTTCTTTGGTCAGCGCGAAAGATATATGCCTTATATCCGTAGTGAGGCAGTTTCGCTGTCTGATATTTCACCTTACAAGAATATTGACAAGATCAATGTTCCGGTTCTCTTGGTTCACGGGACGGATGACCGGCGGGTGGATTACAAGCATGGTAATATGTTTGCCAAGGCCATGAAGCGGAAAAAGAAAAATATCCGTTTTGTAACTTTAAAAGAGGGCGATCACCACCTGAGCCGACAAAAACACCGCATCAGGTTTTTGAAGGAACTGGAAAAATTCCTTAAGAAAAATTTGTGATGCGTTGAGGGTGTAGACAAAAAGAGACTATGGGAAGAATGACCAGAATATTTATCGCAATATTATTGTTTTTTATCATGTGTATGCCTGTTCAAGCAGAACAGAAGCCATCTGTTTCTGCGGAGGCTTTTGGGCAATTGGCCTATATATCATCTTTAAAGTTATCGCCGGATGGCAAAAAAATTGCGGCTTTGATGAATGTGGATGGTAGAATAGGTCTGTTAACCAAAAAATTTAACTCCAATGACCCAAAAGATATTTTCTTTACTGATTTTCCCAAAGGCGAATTTAACTGGTATCGCTGGGCCAATAATAACCGGCTGATAATAAGTGTCAGATTCCCGTCAAAGAGAGGACGAACCAGAACGCGAGAAACAAGGTTAGTTGCTATTGACTGGGATCAGAAAAACCAAATCAATCTGATTAAATCACAAAGAAAACAGGGCAAGAAATTTCAGTCACAAATTCAGGATAGTATCGTCAGCATGCTCCCCGATGACGATGACCATGTTTTATTGTCACTTGACGATAGTATCCATGGCTACCCTGATGTGTTCAAGGTTAATATTCATACCGCAAAAAGGGCGGCGCAGATCAGGTCTTGGCAGGATGTGGCTATTTGGAAGGCAGATGCAAAAGGAGTTTTAAGGTTGGGGTACGCCATCAACTCCCGGGCAAAGACCAAGGCCAAATATATTTATCGCCGAAATAAGGATGCATCATGGGAAACATTGGTCAAGGAAGATTTAATTGACCGAAATCGTAAATTTACCCCGGTTGGCTTTTCTGCCGATGAAAATATCATCTATATTTCCAAGCCAAATGAATATGGTAACCGGAGTTATTATTATTACGACGTGGCCAATAAAAAGATTTTGGATCAGATCGCTGGCCGTGAAAATATGGATATTCGTAATTTAATTTATGATGAGAACGGTCAGGTGAATGGTTATGAATATTATGATGGTAAATTGGTATCCGTTTATTTTGATAAAAAAGACCGTCAAATTCAGGCCCTGCTAAAAAAGAACTTTCCAGACCATGTTTCCATAATTGTCAGCCATGATAAGGCTAAGCATAAATTTATAATTCTGGTGACCTCTCCCGTACAGCCGGGCCGTTATTTCTATCTGGATATAGAAAATAGAATTCTGAGATTTTATGGTTCCAGAAATCCGTTGGTTGATCAAAGCAAACTCTCACCCATGAAAAACATCACCTTCAAGGCGCGGGATGGACTGGATATACCGGCGTATCTTTCTCTACCAAAAAATTCTAAAAAAGCTGAAAAGCTGCCGACTGTAATATTGCCTCATGGCGGCCCAAGGGGCAGAGACAGATGGGGGTATGATTACTGGGTGCAGTTTCTGACAACGCGGGGGTATGCCGTGTTACAGGTTAATTACCGGGGGTCCACCGGCTATAGTATGACATTCAGAGACCGTGGCTATCATGAATGGGGGGGCCGAATGCTTGATGATATCAATGACGGCGCCCGTTGGCTGATAGCGCAGGGAATCGCGGATAAAGACAGGCTTTGTATCATGGGGGGCAGTTATGGGGGCTATGCTGCCCTGCAAAGTCTGGTCAAGGAACCGGGCCTATATAAATGCTCCATTGCCTTCGCGCCGGTGACGGATGTTTACCGGATGTTGGGCGAACGAAAGAAATTTATGTTTTCCAAATGGATGGTACATTATGTCAAGAGTGATGAGCAGTCGCTCAGTGAAATCTCTCCGATCAGGAATATTAAAAAGATCAATATCCCCATATTGCTACTTCATGGAACCAAAGACCGTGTGGTTCTGTTTCAGCAGGGCAAAAACTTTGCCAATGCCCTGAAAAGTAAAAAGAAGGATATACGTTTTGTTAAATTTGAAGAGGGCGATCATTACCTGAGCAAGCAAGAACACAGGATTGAGTTCCTTAAGGAAGTCGAGAATTTTTTAGAAAAGAATTTGCAAAATGGTTCTGACCCTAAATGATCGGAGGTTTGATAAGATGATTAAATTTCTTTCAGTAGTAATATTGTTTTTTATGGCAACCCTGCCTGTTGCCGCCATGGGCAAACCATCCGTATCTGTGGAGGCCTTTGGGCAGTTGCCCAGCTTTGGTCAGGTTGAACTCTCGCCGGACGGGAAACGGGTGGCATCCCTGCAAAATTTTAAAGGGACAATCTTTCTGGTAACGCAGAGTTTTGACGAAACGGATAGCCAAAAGCCGGTTTTTATTGTCTTTGACAATGCGGATATTGACTGGTTTCATTGGGTCAGCAATCGGCGGCTTGTGATCAGCGTCGGCGTTGACAAGAATGACCGGGGCACCCGCTATCACATTACCCGTATGATGGCCATGAATTGGGACAGGAGTGAGCCGAAACAACTGATGACCCATAATCTGAGGTCACAGTTTCATGATAATGTCGTCAGCATGTTGCCCGATGACCCGGATCATATTTTGGTGGCCGTTGATAAAAGTGTTGTCAACCATCCGGATGTTTTTAAGGTGAATGTTCATACGGGTAAAATGAAACGCCATGTCAAGAGCCGCGCCAAGGTTAGGACTTGGATGGCGGATGGCAACGGGGTGGTTCGCCTGGGATTAGGCATATATAAGAACCGCAACCGGTTGATTTTCCGTAACGGAAAAGATGAGCCGTGGCGTACGCTGGCCCGATATGATGTTATTAAAGATGAAGTGCCGTTCTCGCCTGAAGGCTTCAGTGAGGTGCCTCATATTATTTATGTTTCCAAACTGGATGAGAGCGGGCGGAAAAGCTTTTACCGTTACGATACCGAAAAAGGGCAATTTCTGGATAAAGTGGCCTGGCATGACAATGTGGATGTGTCTAGTCTGATCATCAATAAAAAGGGCGAGATTACCGGATATTCCTATCTGAATGAATATTGGGTTACGGTCTACAAAAGTAAATTTTACCAGTCGTTACAGCGGATGCTGAAAAAGAATTTTCCGGATCACATGGTAACTATTTTGACCACGAGCCGGGATGAACGGAAATTTATTCTTAAAGTATCCGGGCCTGATTTGCCGGGGGAACTTTATATTCTCAATCTTGTGACTAAAGATCTGTATAAATTTGCCGATACCAATCCTTTGGTGGATATAACCAAGCTGTCTGATATGGAGATTGTTCATTACAAGGCCCGGGACGGGTTGAGAATCCCGGCCTATATTTCCTTCCCCAAGGGGGTGAATGTCAAGAATGCCAAGAAACTGCCCATGGTGATTATGCCTCACGGGGGGCCGTTCGCCCGGGATGGCTATGGCTTTGATTATTGGGTGCAGTTCCTAACCACGCGGGGCTATGCGGTGTTACAGATGAATTATCGCGGCTCCACCGGCTACGGCACCAAATTTGAAAGAATGGGCTACCATGAATGGGGCCGCAAGATGTTGGAGGACATTAATGATGGCACCAAATGGGCCATTGAACAGGGCTATGCCGACCCAAAGCGCATTTGTATTATGGGCGGCAGTTACGGGGGCTATGCGGCATTGCAAGCCGTGGTCAAGGATCAAAGCCTCTATAAATGCTCCATCGCCTTCGCGCCGGTGACGGATGTTCGGCGGATGCTGTTAGATGACCGGGATTTTCTTGATTATAGGCGCAATGAGTTTTATGTACGCAATGATGACCTCAGCACATCGGAAATATCGCCGGTCAATCATATCGGCGGTTTCAACCTGCCGGTCCTGTTGCTTCACGGTACTATTGACCGGGTGGTGCCCTATAAACAGGGCAAAAAATTTGCCGATAAGATGAAGAAAAGACGTAAAGATTTTAAATTTATCACCTTAAAAGAAGGTGATCATCATCTCAGCAATGAAAAAAACCGGATTAAATTCTTTCGGGAGGTTGAAAAATTCCTCAAGAAACACCTGTGATCATACCATCAGCAACAGCCTGATCCATATGGCAAGCACGATAATCAGGCCAAAAAGGAACACCATAAACCGATGATTGATATTGTTGTAAGTGGTATGGATATAGCCTTGAACAACGCGTAGACCAACAAAAATATAGGCCATATAGGTGAATATCTGATCATCAAGACGCAGGGCCAGTATCACGGCGCAAGCAGCATAGAATAACACCGGAACCTCATAAAGATTGCTCCATTGGCGGGTGGCCTTTCGCACATAACTGGGCGGGGTATCGTCCACATGTTCCTTGAAATATTTGGGCGACACATGGCCTTTTTTCATGGCCTTCACCCGGCCTACGACAACCACAACCGAATATAACAGGGTGAAAATAGCCATCAGGCCCATAGGGTAAATAATGTTCATAAATATTTTCCTTTTACGATCTGTCACGAACCATAACAAAAAAATACCCGGATAGTAAATTAGTTTGGCAACAATGATTTACCGGGGTAGTCTTGGTTATTCAGAAAATTACAGGAAGTATCTCTATGTCGTCACCATCAGCCCTCACCTGTCAGCGGCATCTATTTGATATTCCGGCGGATGTGACCTATCTGAATGCGGCCTATATGTCGCCTATCTTAAAAGAAGCCGCCGCATTGGGGCAGGTGTCTGTGGCGAAGAAAATGCACCCGTGGGATATTACCGTGCCGGATTTCTTTGATCCGCCGAACCGGGCCTGTGCCCTGATGGCGCAGATGATCGGGGCGGGCAGCGATGATGTGGCGCTTATTCCGTCCGTCTCCTACGGCGCGGCGATTGCGGTGGGTAATTTGCCTGTGCAGGCCGGGCAGAAAATACTTGTTCTGGCGGATCAGTTCCCGTCCAATGTCTATCCGTGGCAGGAAATGGCCCGGCGGCTTGGGGCGCAGGTGGTGACCATCCCGCGCTCCGAAAATGGCGACTGGACCACACCGCTCTGTGCGGCCATAGATAAGGACACGGCCATCGTTGCCTGTGCGCAGGCCCATTGGACCGACGGCAGCCGGGTTGATCTGGTTGCGGTGGGGCGGCGGTGCCGGGAGCAGGGGGCGGCGCTGGTGCTGGACCTGACCCAGTCTCTGGGCGTGGCGCCTTTTTCTGTGGGCGAGGTGGACCCGGATTTTATGATTGTTGCCGCCTATAAATGGCTCCTTGGCCCCTATAGTTACGGCTTTATCTATGTGGCCCCCCGTCATCAGGACGGCGTGCCGCTGGAGGAAGGCTGGATCGCGCGCAAGGACGCAGATGATTTTGCTCGCCTGGTGGATTATCAGCCCGCTTACCAATCGGGGGCGGGGCGTTTTAATATGGGGGAGCGCAGTAACTTTATGCTGACCCCCATGGCCATTCACGGGCTGGAGAAATTGAACGGCTGGGGCGCGGAGGCCATCGCCGAATATCTCTCAAGCCTAACGGATATGATTGCGGCGCGGGCGCAGGGCATGGGTTTGACGGTGGCCGACCGGGCGCATCGCTCCCCCCACCTGATTGGCCTGAATTTTAGGGACGGCGCGCCGGAAGGGTTAACTGTTGCGTTGGCGGAACGAAAAATATTTGTCAGTGTCCGGGGGAACAGCATCCGGGTATCGCCCCATATTTATAATGACATTCAGGACGTGGAAAAGCTCTTTTCCGCGTTGGAGGAATTGCTGTGATAAAGGGGCTTTTCAGGCGCAAGCCAAAGGTAAATATAGAGATAGAACGCAAGTTTCTTATCGTAGCTAAACCTGACCTAACCCCTGAAAAATGTTATAAAATTCGCCAAGGCTATATTGCGCGTGAGGGCGGCAATGTGGTGCGTATCCGTCAATGTGATGACCGCTATATCCTGTCGGTTAAAACCCCGGCCAAGGGCATGGGTCGTTTCGAGATTGAAACAAATATAAATGCTGATGAAGGGGGTGTTTTATTTGCCGCCTGCGCCCATCCGCCCATTGAGAAAACCCGTGAAATTTACCCCATTGGCAATCATATCTGGGAGCTGGATATTTTCACCGGGCTCAACAAGGGTTTAATCATTGCGGAAGTGGAACTATCTTCGGAAGGTGAAAAAGTTACCTTGCCTGACTGGATCGGCCCAGAGGTCACCGGCTTTAAAAAATTCTATAATGCCAATCTGTCGTCAAATCCGTTCCGGAATTGGGCGGTGAAATATGCGGATCTGGTGGACAGGATGAGCGGGTGAAATTGAGCATTCGAAAAGCTGCCCACCATACTTGTAAGATTACCTAATCGTTACTATATATCGGTTAGGAACTGTTCATACAGAAATTTCAATAATTAGATAAGAACGGGTCATTCAGGGCGTTAACCTATTAGAGGAGACGGCAAATGGCAAATTTAGTGTATCTTGTTGGTGTTGATGGAAGTGAATGGAGTGACCGGGCGGCAGAGCGTGCAATTGCGCTGGCCCAAAAGACGGGGGCTGAGGTTCATTTTATCACAGCGGTCCAATGGTCAAAATATCAACCCCTGTATGTAGCAGATTTTTCCCCACCGCCGCAGGATACGTCCGAACAGGAAAAATGGGAACGTAAAGAAGTTCTTGAGCCATTAGAAGAACGCTATGGGGAGTCAGGCGTGCCGATCAAAACCAGCCTCTTTTGGGGACATCCGGCAGATATCATCAAAGAACAGGCCAAAAAAATTCCGGCAAATATGATCTTCGTAGGCCGAAAAGGGCGCTCGAAAGTTGCCAGCATCTTTTTAGGCAGTGTGGCAAATTCACTGGCCCATACGGCAGGTGTCCCTATCGTACTGGTCCCGTGAGGGACTAGCGAGCTCGTATCACCCGCCTGCGCAGACCGAAGCTTGCGAATAGGCCTATGAGTATCAGGGCTAACCCTCCGGGTTCTGGCACAGTCGTTATCTGTTGGGAGGCTCCCTGAAAGGTCAGAAGATTAAAACTGCCGCCGCGATTGATTGAGCCCCAGTTGCCAATAGGGACGCCGGTAGCCGGGCGAATGAAGCCCATTGTGAAACTTCTATAGTTGAAATCTCCTGCAGACAGGCCAGTGGCTATCTGAAGGGGGTCGGTGAATAAATTCGCACCGCGCAAGTCGAAATTAATGCTGGACAGGGTGAATAAACCAGTTGTTGGGTTACCTGTCGATCCGTCGATATATGAGAAATTTGTACTTCCGGAAACTGAACCACAACAACTGTTATTCAGGCTGATACTAATAAAATCAGTGGCCCCTGAGGCACTGCTGAACTGTTGCAGGCGTCCATTCATTCCAGTGAATGTTGTGGTTCCGGTTGTCTCAAAAATGGAAACGGTAAAGTTATCAACGGCACCATTATAACTGTTATTTGGCCCGGTTGCTGTGACCGTCGTATCAAGCTCAAATGATCCTGAATAGTCTGCCGTATTCTCAAAAGGGCCGGGGTTGAAATTACTTAAATTTCCCCCGAAAGTCACAATAACGGTTGCCTGTGCCGATACGGCGGATAGGGTTATGGCGGCGGCCAGTAATATTCCGGAGATTTTCTTTATCATTTTCGTTTCCATAAATTGTAAATATATCGAACCAAGGAATATGCAAATATGATGCCATTCTTATATATGGCGGAAACCAACAGTTTTTGGATAGAGAAAGAGAAGAAACTGTAAAATATTCCGACAGTTAGTCAGGATATTTTACAGTTTCTAAAAATGAAAATGACTTTTGTAACTTATTTCACCGTCAAAACTTCGTAAGCCGTGGTGACCTGCTGAAATTTTATGGCGGCGTCGCTGTCGTCCAGATTGGTGTCGGGATGATATAATTTGGCCATACGGCGATAGGCGGCTTTAATCTCGGTGGTGGTGGCATCTTCATCAAGATCAAGAATGGTCAGCGCATCATTACGCCGGCGGTCCTTGCCGTAAGTTGCCTCTCCCATGTCATAGGCTCCGCTGGAGGCATAGCCCTTTGCCGTGCGCATTTCTTCCTGCGCCCGCTTAAAGGCTTCTTCCTTGCTCAGGCCCTCAAAATAATTCCAGTTGCGGTTGAATTCCGCAATATGGGCTGCGCAGAACTGCCATTTATCCCGGCTATCCGCTGATTTTGGTGCCGGAAATTCACCCTTGTCATCACACCCATCATGGTCGCACATACGCACCTGAATAGGGTCTCTCAGGGTATCATACCCCGTCCAGCGCGGGAAAGTTGATGATCTTGATTTTTTCATAGTGTCTGTCTTGTTCGTCCTTAATTGAACTTAGCGGTAAAGAGTATATCACCTTAATATAAACAATGAATTAGCTTATGGCCAGACGCGGTAGCTTGAATAGTCAGGAAAAATTAAAAAGATACCGATGCGTATATTGATTGTAAAAATTTGGTGGGATCAACTTTATGTGAACGGCACTTTTTTTTCTTGATTTTATGTGGGATAGACATATCGTATTTGAGCATTTTATTAAAATGAAATATTGATAATTCTATTTTGAATGGGGGAAATAATGAAAAAATATCTATCTATTGCTTATTCTATAATTTTAGCGGGTTTATTGTCGGCGTGCGGTGTTAAATATGTTCAACCCGTTACTGAATTGCCAGATTCCTTTTTGGGCAATGTGCGTGTTGAGTCAATAAATGTCAGTTTAGCTGATTCTTTTGTTTCCAGACTTGATGAGGAAATAAAGAACGCGCGTGAGCGACGTGACAAGGCTGAAAGAACAATAAATTCCAAAAATAAAATTAAAAAATCCTTGGTTCGAAAGGCAAAAAAGAATGTTAAGAGATACGGAAATAGAGTTGTAAATATTGAAAAAGAGAAAACGATTATTGTTGATTCGGTGAGGGGCGCCGTGAAAGAAAAGCTAGCTACTCTCCAAGATGGTACAAATCCTGTTGATGTGAATATCACCATTTCATCTTACAATGTTTCGTCAAGTGGTAGAGTGGTTCTGTTGGGTGTGAATGATTATGTTTACGCAAATATGAAAATTTATAGCAGCGTAACAGGCGGCGTAGTAGGTGAGTATTCAGTGAGTGAAGTCAGTGCGAATGGTGGTGGTCTTGGTGTACTGCTGGTGAAAGCATTTATGAGTTTTGAGAAGCAATTACTGAATAATTTTTCGGAAAAAGTAAAGCTGGTGTTGCTTAAACGCGATTTACCATGAATGATAGTACAAACAATGTAGAAAAGCCCCACCGTTAGCAGGGCTTTTCTGTTAAAAAGGGGTCTCTATAATATTGGCCCGGC
>JAADFR010000186.1:1061-13356 GCA_013152755.1 Alphaproteobacteria bacterium | reverse complement strand
TCGTCCACATGGGCTTCATATTCGGTGAAATTTTCCCGGAACAAATCAACCAGATGGGCGGCCTTTTGATCATAATCCGCCCCATTTTCCCATGTGCCGCGCGGGTCAAGTACGGCGGGGTCCACGCCCGGACAGCTTGTGGGAATTTCAAAACCGAAATTGGGATCAATGCGGAAATCCACATCATTGAGTGTCCCGTCCAGCGCGCCGTGGAGCAAGGCTCTGGTATATTTGATGGGCATCCGGTGACCAACGCCGTACACACCGCCGGTCCAGCCCGTATTCACCAGCCAGCAGGTAACCTCATGTTTGGCGATTTTCTCGCGCAGAAGATTACCGTAAACCGAAGGATGACGCGGCATGAAAGGGGCGCCGAAACAAGTAGAGAAAGCGGCTACTGGCTCTTTGCCCAGCCCCTTTTCCGTACCGGCAACCTTGGCGGTATAGCCGGACAGAAAGTGATACATGGCCTGTTCCGGGGTCAGGCGTGCGATGGGCGGCATAACGCCAAAGGCATCGGCGGTCAGCATGATAATATTTTTCGGATGGCTGCCCACCCCGCCCTCGGTGGTGTTGGGGATGGAGGTAATGGGATAGGCCGCGCGGGTATTTTCCGCCTTTGAGCCGTCATCCAGATCAAGCTCGCGGGTGTCCGGGTCAATGACCACATTTTCCAGAACCGTCCCGAACATGGCCGTGGTGGCGTAAATTTCAGGCTCCGCTTCCTGTGACAGGCGGATCACCTTGGCATAGCACCCACCCTCAAAGTTAAAGACCGACGTATCGGACCAGCCATGTTCGTCGTCCCCGATGAGCCTGCGTTCCGGGTCTGCAGACAAGGTGGTTTTGCCAGTACCGGACAGGCCAAAGAAAATGGCCGTGTCGCCGTCCTTGCCGATATTGGCGGAACAATGCATGGGCATGATGCCCTTTTCCGGTAACAGGTAATTGAGGATTGAGAAAACGGATTTTTTCATTTCCCCGGCATAGGATGTCCCGGCAATCAGCACCAGTTTTTTGGCCAGATTGATGGTGATCACGGTTTCGCTGTTGGTGCCGACCTCTTTGGGGTTCACTTTAAATTCCGGCGCATGGAGGATGGTGAACTCCGGCGCGAAATCCGCAAGCTCCGCCGCATCAGGCCGAACCAGAAGATTACGGATAAACAGACTGTGCCACGGGCTTGGGCTGATGGCGCGCACATTGATCCGGTAAGCCGGGTCGGTGCCACCGTATAGGTCCTGAACATAAAGGTTGCGTTCACTGAAATAGGCTAGAATCTGGCTGTGGATTTTATCAAAATTCTCTTCAGAGATAGAATCATTGACCTTGCCCCACCAGATATTGTCTTTTGAGCTGTCCTCCATAACCATGAATTTATCATTGGCAGAGCGACCCGTATGAACCCCGGTTTCAACGACAAGGGCACCGCCCTTGCCGACGATGCCCGATCCTTGTTTGATACTATGTTCATAAAGAATTTCCGTACCCATATTCCAGTATATGTCATTATCACTGGTAATATTATGCTGGGTGAGGTCGTGGGTGCTTTTGTATTTGCCGATATTTTTCATTTTAGCCTTTTTCCTTTATTATTATTATTTCTCAATTTTGCCTTAGTTGAACTCTAGGGTCAAAAGTAAGAATTTCATGTCATATAATTCAAGGGACATAATTTAAATATATCCAGAGGGAATCGCCCATATGGGAATCGAAATCAAGCATCAATCGCAAAAAATAATGAGGCTTTTATTAACAGTTTGAAATATATGTATAATATATTCAGTCTCGGGGCGAGCCAACTTTCGGGAATGGCTTACGCGCGGCGGAAATTCATGTTAATCTGGCATAGATTCGCTTTACTATAAGGAAAAATAATATAATGGCTCCGAAAATAACACTCGTAGATGATGATCAGAATATTCTTACCTCCGTCAGTATGGCGCTGGAGGCAGAGGGATTTGAGGTGACGACCTATCCTGATGGCTCAGCGGCATTGGAGGGATTGAACGATAATCAGCCTGATCTGGCGGTACTGGACATTAAAATGCCCCGTATGGACGGGATGGAGCTGTTGCGCAGATTGCGGGAAAAGCATGATTTTCCGGTTATTTTCCTGACCTCAAAAGATGATGAGATTGATGAGATGCTGGGCCTGAAAATGGGCGCCGATGATTATATCACCAAGCCCTTTTCCCAACGGCTTTTGATTGAGCGGATCCGGACCATATTGCGCCGGGTCGATGCGGTGCGCCGCATGGGCCAGAAGCTGGGCACCGATAGTACTGATGAGGACGGAGTTCTGATCCGGGGCCGGCTCAAGCTGGACCCCCTGCGCCATATCTGCGAATGGGCGGACAAGGATGTCAAGCTGACCGTGACAGAATTTCTGATTCTTGAGGCTCTGGCCCATCGTCCGGGCCATGTGAAAAGCCGGGATCAGCTCATGGATATTGCCTATAATGATGATGTCTATGTGGATGATCGGACCATTGACAGCCATATCAAGCGGCTGCGCAAGAAATTCCGCAAAGTGGACCCGGAATTCGACGGCATAGAAACTTTATACGGGGTCGGATACCGATATAGTGAAAGTTGATGATCAGATAAGGCCGCCAGAGGAAGAAAGCGACGTCAGACTGCTCCGCCGGGAGCGGCGGGTCTCGCCGCTTACCTTTCGAATTCTGGCGGTAAATCTGATTGCATTGGGCTTTCTGGCGATTGGGATTCTCTATATTGATCAATATCAGGAAACCATGATCCGGTCGCGCATCGAGGCCCTGATCAAGGATGCGGAGGTCATGGCCGGGGCGCTGGGTGAGGCGGCAACGGCAGCTACAGACAAAAGCGAATTACGCCTTATCCCCGCAGAACAGATTATTGTTCGGGTGGTGGGGGTCACCAACAACCGCACGCGCCTGTTTGGTCTGGACGGTAATCTGTGGCTGGACAGCCGGGATCTGGCCGTTGATCAGGCGGTGATCATTGACGAATTACCCCGACATGAAGGCTGGAGTGCTTTTTGGGCCAATATAGAGGACCGGGTGACCCGTTTGCTCGACAGCCTGCACCGGCAACGAAATCTGGAACAATATCATGAGGTCAAGGATCAGATCGCCGGCCATTATCCGGAGGTGGAGCGGGCGCTTGAGGGCGACATCGGCTATCGGGTTCGGCGACTGTCGGACGGGGCGGAAATTATCACCGTCGCGGCACCCATACAGCGGTTTCGTCGGGTATTGGGGGCTTTGCTCCTGTCAACGGATACCCGCGACATACGGGAGGCCGTGCGCACGACCCGCATGACGTTCCTGAAATATTTTGGCAGTGTGTTGCTACTGACCCTTCTATTGTCCTGGTTTCTGGCCAGAACCATTGTCCGGCCCATATTGCGGTTGGCCCGGTCCGCCGACCGGATTAGTGCCGGAACCCATACCGGGGCCGATATTCCCGATTATTCATCCCGTAATGACGAGATCGGTGACCTGTCCCGCTCCCTGAAGGATATGACCTTTACTTTGGCCCGTCAGATCGATGCGGTGGCTGCCTTCGCCGCCGATGTATCCCATGAGCTGAAAAATCCACTCACGTCGCTCAGAAGCGCGGTGGAAACTTTGTCATTGGCCAAAACCGATGCGGCCAAGGAAAAACTGCTGGGGATCATTGCCGAGGATGTGGGGCGGCTGGACCGGTTAATCACCGATATTTCCAATGCCTCGCGGCTGGACGCTGAAATGTCCCGCAGCCAGATGACCGAGGTTAATCTGATCACCCTTTTAGAAACATTGATTGATCTCTATGATACCTCTCAAAGCGGTAAAATTCCGACCCTGCATCTTGATGTGGGGGGGGCAGAGGGCAAGGATCGGCGCAAGCTGGACCGGGCCTATTCCGTGCGCGGCCTTGAGGGCCAATTGGGTCAACTGTTCCGCAATTTGATCGATAATGCCATTTCTTTTTCCGAAAAAGACAGCCATATCTGGATAAGGCTCAGCCAGACGAGGGACATGGTGCAGGTTGCGGTGGAGGATGAGGGCCAGGGCATCCCCGAAGACAAGCTGGAAGATATTTTCGACCGTTTCTATACGGAACGGCCCAAGGCAGAGGCGTTCGGTAAACACTCCGGACTGGGGCTTAGCATTTGCAAACAGATCGTGGAGGCCCACGGCGGGGCCATCATTGCCGAAAACCGCCGCCGGGTGACGGGCGCGCGCTTCATCGTGCAGCTGCGCCATTTGCCCACCAAGGCGGAGGGTTCTTCGTGACTCTTATTCATGCTACGGGCATATTTTATGAGAGCCGGGGTGTTCTGCTCACCGGGCCGAGCGGATCAGGCAAGTCTGATCTGGCCCTGCGTATGATGGCCCGGGGCGCGGAACTGGTCGGGGATGATTATCTGCAGCTTTCCATCGACAAAAACGGGCGGTTGGTTATGTCCCCGGCGGCCAATATCGCAGGCCGGATAGAGGTTCGCAATGTGGGTATAATGTCGGTGCCGCATCGGGCCGTGGCACCGGTCGACCTGATTCTGGACCTGAAGGACAGGGCGCAGCTGGACAGATTACCGGAGCCGAAATTTTCCGCGCTGGAAGGGGTGAATATTCCCTGCCTTGATTTCCATGCCTTTGACTTGTCCGCGCCTGAAAAATTGCGCGCGGCTCTGAATATTTTGTCCCAGTAATATTGACTCCTCTAACGATCCGGCGCAGGGTAATGATATGAATGAAAGTAATACAAATACGCCATCGGGCAAGACGCTGGAGCTCTATCTCATCACCGGTCTGTCGGGGGCGGGGAAATCTTCGGCGCTCAAGATACTGGAAGACCTGAATTATGAGGCCATAGACAATCTGCCCGTGTCGCTGTTGCCCAATGTGGTGGATATGGTCCTGTCGGATATGCAGAGCGATGTGCTGCCGGCGCTGGCCATTGGTATTGACGTACGGACCCGGAATTTTCAGGCGGATATGGTTCTGGAAAATCTGGCGGAATTGCGGGCGCGGCCCTATATCAGCCTGAAAATTATCTATTTTGACAGCAGTAACGAGGTATTGGCCAGACGCTTTACCGAAACCCGGCGCAAGCATCCGCTGGATCAGGACAGCCAGATCATGGACTGTATCGCCCGCGAGAGGCAAATGATGTCAATTGTCCGGGATGAGGCGGATTTTATCTATGATACCTCCGGCGTGGATATACAGGAATTGCGTCAGACCCTGACCCATCAGTTTGAACGGGAGCATGGCGGTGATATGAGCATCATGGTCAGCTCCTTTGCCTATCCGCGGGGCCTGCCTCGGGATGCGGATCTGGTCTTTGATGTGCGGTTTCTGCGTAATCCCCATTATGTGGAGAGCCTGAAATCCCTGACCGGCATGGACCCGGAAATTCAGGATTATGTCAGTGGTGACGAAAGGTTCGTTGAATTTTGCAATCGCATTACGGACTTGATCTTCTTTGCCCTGCCTGAGTATAAAGATGAGGGTAAATCCTATTTAAAGATTGCCTTTGGCTGTACGGGCGGGCGGCACCGGTCGGTCTTTATGGCGGAAAAAATAGCAAAAATGCTTAACGAAAGAGGCTTTGCGGCGAATGTTGGTCATCGGGAATTGCCCATAAAAAAGAATTTGGCCTGAAAATAAAAGTGAGGATGAAAAACGAATGATTGGTATGGTTGTTGTGACCCACGGGCGGCTGGCAGAGGAATTTGTGTCAGCCATGGAACATGTGGTTGGCCCGCAAAAGGCTGTGCGCGCCATCTGTATCGGGCCGGATGATGACATGGAACAACGGCGGCAGGATATTCTGAATGCGGTCAAGGATGTGGATCAGGGGGACGGGGTGATCCTGCTCACCGATATGTTTGGTGGTACGCCGTCCAATCTGGCCATCTCTATCATGGAAAATGCCAAGGTGGAGGTCATTGCCGGCATTAACCTGCCCATGTTGATCAAGCTGGCCAGTGTCCGCAAGGTCTGCGGTATGGAAGAGGCCATCACGGCGGCGCAGGAATCGGGCCGAAAATATATCAATGTCGCTTCCCACGTCCTGTCCGGGGATAATGGATGAGCGCGGTGGATACCGCGCCTGAAACTGCCCCCGAAATCCGCATTGTCACGATCCGCAATGAACGGGGTCTTCATGCGCGCGCCTCGGCAAAATTTGTCGGGGTAGCGGGGGAATTTGATGCGGAAATAATGGTTTCCAAAGACGGCACAGAAGTGGTCGGCACCTCCATCATGGGCTTAATGATGCTCGCCGCCGCCAAGGGGGAGCAGGTGACTTTGAAGGGAAGCGGCAATGCCGCAAAGGCCGCTCTGGACGCCCTGGAAAAGTTGATCGAGGATAAATTCGGGGAAGAATGACGGGTATCATATTCCAAATTAATATTTTCAAGAAGTGAGTCATTTGTGGAAGCGTTTGGCATTCTTATACAAACACTTTTTGTGGGAATGATTTTTGCCACACCATTTTTGGTTCTCGCTTACAGAAACAGGGCCAACAAGAACACGGGTATCATCTTTATAAATATTATTTCCCTACCGATCATCTTTGCCATTATTCTAATGAGTGCCTATTGGCCGGAATTTTTTGATAATATAAGACTTTCTTTAATGGGTTTTGATTTTTACGGGATGACAGATTTCGAGAGAACATTGGGGGTCAGTCCGGAACTCCAGGCAGAAGCCAACAGACTATATTGGTCAAATATGGGTATAGGGTGGCCTCTTAAGGCTCTTATTGCGTTTGTATTTTTTGTGCCATATCCATCAATAAGTTTGCTTATTTCCAAATTTTTGAAGCGGAGGGCATGAGAAACTATTGTGAGAAGTTTTTATGGTTGGTTCTATTGAATTATAAATAGTATTTTTCTTATTATTTATCATATACAGCTTCCCACATTTGGTTATATTTTTGACTTAAATAAGAGTCTGAAGTTTATATTCGTTAACCTTCTTTTTGATGTATTTGCAATGCCCAACAACCCTATCATCATTACCAGTAATATATTAGGCTCAGGTATATTGGTGGCTCCATTGCTGCCACCATTTTGTGTCCCGCCTGAAACAGCACGGATGTTATAGGTTGCATTCAAGGGGGAATTAGCCCGTGGGGCACCGGATCCGAATGTCCCTTTGGATCCTCCATTGGGAAAATAAGATGGTAAAAAGTAACCAGCACTCCAAAGACCTGTTCCCAGTTTAGGTGCAAAGGGCCCTCCCCCACCATTCATGGTTAAATCTGCAAGGTCTGGAAGATTGGTATCTGGCCATACATCTTTACTGACACCGCTGAGGTTAATTTTGAAATATTCAAACTGAAAATTGCCGAACAGAGCATCACCCGTCACATAATCAGGCAATGGTGGGTTAATTTCTGTTAAAGCGGCATTTCGGGGTGCCACGCCGTGGAACCCGTAATTATTATCATCAGTGAAGAGGTCGAAGACCATTGAGTCTGTTGCTTGTACGGGGAAATTAGGCGCATTTGTCACTCTGACACGACCAAAATTACCTGAGGCATTCCCACTGTATAAAGACACGCCGCTACGTTCCAGATCAAAGCCTAAATAGGTAATGGCTCCATTATAAAATGTTGTATTGCCTGAATTGCCGGATGCAGTTGTCTCTGTATCATAACGTACCGTGAACTTGGCAAGGTCACCGGCGGCAAGATAAGGACTAAGAGCAGGAAAGGAGACTGAATTTACCGGAGATGATACCTGTATTTCAATGATGGTGGCAGAAGCCTGCATTGTGCCAAATAGCAGACTGCCTATTATGGTGCAAAATGTTGCCTGTATTAATTTGCCCAGAAATATATTTTTCTGATTGTGGGTATATGTTGATGACATCCAATTATCTCCGTACGCCTTGTTTAACGAATCATTCAAGTTAATTTGTAATCTAGTGGTGCAAAAAAACATCACTCAAACGGGGTATAAAAATTAAGATTTCATTAACCATAAGCTGCATTTGTTATGCAAAAACCAAGAGGGTGCGAATTTTTTCTCAAAGTAAATTAATGACTGCGGTGTATGGATGAGGTTAGGGATTTTTTAAAGATTATCCTCTATTATATAACAATATAAAGATTTCTTTATGCTTGTTCTGGTGGTTATCTGCTGTTATAAGCGCGATGTATATTGTTATTTTTTGGAAGAAAGAGAATTCATGAGCGACTTTACCGATTATAAAATTGCCGATATGTCCTTGGCCGAATGGGGCCGCAAGGAAATTAATATTGCAGAAACCGAAATGCCGGGCCTGATGGCCTTGCGCGATGAATTCGGGGCGGAACAACCTTTGAAAGGTGCCCGCATTGCCGGTTGCCTTCATATGACCATTCAGACAGCGGTGCTGATGGAAACTTTGATTGCCCTTGGCGCAGAAATACGCTGGTCCAGCTGTAATATTTTCTCCACCCAGGATCAGGCGGCGGCGGCGATGGCGGCGGCTAATATCCCCACCTATGCGTGGAAGGGTCTGACCGAGGAAGAATTTCTCTGGTGTATCCGGGAAACTATCGTTGGCCCCGATGGCTGGCGGCCCAATATGATTTTGGATGATGGCGGCGATCTGACCGCCATGATCTATCAGGATTTCCCGGAATTGCTGGATGATATTCGCGGTATTTCCGAAGAAACCACAACCGGCGTTTTGCGGCTTTATCAAATGGAGAAGGACGGCACTCTGACCGTTCCGGCCATCAATGTGAATGACAGCGTCACCAAATCCAAATTTGACAATCTGTATGGTTGCCGGGAAAGCCTTGTAGACGGTATCAAGCGGGCCACGGACGTTATGGTTGCAGGCAAGGTCGCGGTTATCGGCGGTTACGGCGATGTGGGCAAGGGCTCAGCGGCCAGTCTGCGCAATCAGGGCGCCCGGGTATTAATCACCGAAATTGATCCCATCTGTGCCCTTCAGGCGGCCATGGAAGGCTATGAAGTCGTGACCATGGATGAGGCCGCCAAGGTCGGCGATATTTTCGTCACCTGTACCGGCAACAAGGACATCATCACCATTGACCATATGCGCAATATGAAGGACCGGGCCATTGTCTGTAACATCGGCCATTTTGATTCTGAAATTCAGATTGCCGCGCTGGAAAATTACCCTTGGGAAGAGGTCAAGCCACAGGTTGACGAAGTGATCTTCCCCGATGGCAAGCGTCTGATCGTTCTGGCCAAGGGCCGTCTGGTCAATCTGGGCTGCGCGACGGGTCACCCCAGCTTTGTCATGAGCGCCTCTTTCACCAATCAGGTCATGGCCCAGATGGAGCTGTGGCATAATTCAGCTAATTATGGCAATAAGGTTTATGTTTTGCCCAAGCATCTGGATGAGAAGGTTGCGGCTCTGCATTTGGACAAGCTGGGTGTTAAATTGACCAAGCTGTCCAAGGAACAGGCCGATTATATTGACGTGAGCGTGGACGGACCGTTCAAGCCGGATCATTACCGCTACTAATTTTCCTGAAATTACGAAAATTCGGGGCCCGTGCTTGTGAAATAGCACGGGCCCTTAATCTATCTGGCCCTAATAACGGGTTTCCCTTTTCATGGTGATGGTTTATGATCGCGGTCATAAAAGTAATGTGGAAGGGTTTATGGTCACCGGGCCGTTAAAATTATTAAACAGGATTATCACAGCCCTGATAGCTGGCGTCATGTTTGCGGTGGCTTTTGGCGGTGGGTTGTCTCATGCTGCGCCGATTGTTTCCGGAAACCCTGCGGGTGACTATATAGTGTATTTTGGCATATTCACGGCTTGTGCTTTTGCCTTGATCCTGTGGATGCTGTGGGACCGTATGAAGGTTGGCAACAGGTTGCAGAGGGCAGAGCAGCAGAACCACCTCAACAGCCTGCTACAGGCATCCCGCCGGGAGCTGTCCCTCATTTGGAATGAAAAGGGCGAAATGCCCGCTCTTGATGATCTGCGCCGCTGGCTTGATATTGACAATGAGGCAGCAGATTTGACCTGCCTGCGGGGAGAGGGCGGTGTTTTCACCGATGCCCAGTTTGATGATTTTACGGGCCTTCTTACCCGGCTTCGCACAGAGGGTGCGGCGTTTTACAAGCTGTTTTTTCTGAAACGTCAGAAAAGAAATATTTTGGTCGCGGGAACGCCCCTGATTGAGGGAGATCACACCCGTGGGTTAATCGTCCGTTTTCGGGACGCCGAATATGAGGAAAATATTGCGGCTTTTCAGAATAAAAATATTAACCGTATTAACACACAGCTTCAATTTTTTGAAACCACAAGCAACCTGATCCGTTTCCCCATGTGGGTGCGGGACAAGGATTTGAAACTTATATGGGTTAATAAAGCCTATGTGACGGCCGTAGATGGTGAGAACCGGGAACAGGTCATAGCGGAGGGGCTTGAACTTGTGGCAAGTTCCCTTGGCCGTAATGCGCTGGATATGGCGGCCCTGTCCAGAGAAAGTAGCGGCACCTACAGCGAAAAACATTTTATCGTGATAAAGGGGGAACGTCGGGCGGTTGAAATTCATCATATCCCGATTCGGCTTGATGAAAAACAAATGGGCAGCATGGGCTATGCTCAGGATATTACCGATCTCGAAAATGCCAGAGGTGAGCTTGTTCACCATACGGAATCCCATTCGGAAACCCTGAATAAACTCTCGACCGCCGTGGCGATTTTTACTTCTGGTCAGCGTCTTGAATATTATAACAGTGCCTTCAGCCGCCTGTGGCACCTGCCCGAAGAACTTCTGTTCAGCCATCCCCATCACGGGGAAATTCTGGAAGCTATGCGCAAGGCCCGCCGTCTGCCGGAGCAAGCCAATTTTCCGGCATGGAAAGGGGAACAGCTTGAGGCCTATACCCGGCTTCTGGAACCGGTTGAGGAAATGTGGCATTTGCCGGATAATACCTCCCTCCGGGTGGTGAGCCAACCTCACCCTCTGGGCGGTCTGTTAATCTTTTATGAGGATGTGACGGACCATTTTGCCCTTGAGCGGTCCTATAACACGCTGTTTGCGGTTCAGGAGGAAACCCTGAATAACCTACATGAGGGGGTCGCTGTGTTTGGCATTGACGGGTGTTTGCAGCTTTATAATGAGGCCTTCACCCATATATGGGATCTGAACCGGGATATGCTGGACGGAAATCCCCATGCGGGTGATGTGATGGCGGTCTGTGCCGAAAATTATGGTAACAGCACGCAAATAGAGGATTTAACAGATCTGATCGTGGGCGGTGAAACCAAAAAATCCTTATCCTCTGGACAGCTGAAAAGACAGGGCGGCAGCGTCTTGAACTATTCGGCGGTGCCTCTGCCGGACGGGGCTATGCTGATCACCTTCATTGATGTGTCGGACAGCTTTGCCATTGAACGGGTATTACGTCAACGCAATCAGGCGCTGGAAGAAGCCGATAAAATCAAGACGGATTTTCTGGCCCATATGTCCTATGAATTGCGTACGCCGCTTAACAGTATCATTGGCTTCTCCGAACTATTGCAAAAAGAATATCAGGGACCGCTCAATGATGTGCAACATGAATATATGCATAGTATTCTCTCGGCCTCAGGTCAGCTTCTCGAACTGTTCAACGATATTCTTGATTTGTCGGTTATTGAGGCCGGGGGCCTGACCCTCGATATTGATGAGTTTGAATTGCCGGACGTCCTTGCTCAGGTCACGGCCCAGCTACAGGAACGGATCACGGCCAAGGATATTGACCTGATTTGTGACTATGCCAGGGATTTGAAACCGGTCTGGGGCGATGTCAAACGCATACAGCATACCATCTATAACCTGCTCAGCAATGCGGTGAAATTTACCCCGTCCCTGGGCGTGATTACCTTAAGCGTATCACAGGATGACCAGAATTATATCATCGCCGTCAAGGACAGTGGTGTGGGGATAAAATTTGATGAAATCAGCCGGGTGTTCGAAAAATTCTTCACCGGTAGTAATGTGCATGAGGGGCAGGGGGCCGGTCTTGGCCTGTCTTTGGTCAAGAGCTTTGTTGACTTTCATGGCGGCAAGATTGATGTGCAGTCAAGCCTGAATGTGGGAACGGAAATCACCATAAACATGCCCATCCGGGTTGGTATGGACGCCCAGATCAGCATGGTCAGTGAATAATGCCCATGCCTGATATTATAGCAGAATTATCCCTGCCTGATCTGGGGGCTACGGAACGTTTTGCCGCGCAGATTGCACCCTTGCTTGGGGCGGGGGATGTGGTGGCACTGGATGGGGCATTGGGGGCCGGAAAGACGGTGCTGTGCCGGGCTATTATTCAGGCATTGGGTTATAGCGG
>JAADFR010000186.1:0-1014 GCA_013152755.1 Alphaproteobacteria bacterium | reverse complement strand
GATTTTAACTGCCCGGTCTGGCATATGGACCTCTACCGTCTTGAAAAGCCGGAGGAGGCTTTTGAACTGGGTATTGAGGAGGGGTTCGAGACGGCGGCTTGCCTGATCGAATGGCCATCAAAATTGGGGCCTTATCTGCCGCCGGGCTTCCTCACTTTGCGGCTTGAACATGGGGCGGATTCAGGGACACGGAAATTGACCATCATCGGCGATGATACATGGGCGCAAAGAGTGCGGGGGATTGTCTGAATGTCGGACCGGAATGACCTTATCACAAATTTTCTACAGCGCCATAGCTGGGGACAGGCAGCGCGTAAACCGCTGGCGGATGATGCGTCTTTTCGCCGCTATGAGCGGCTGACCCGCGCGGGGGAAAAGGCCATACTCATGGACGCCCCGCCGGAGTTTGAGGATGTTCGCCCTTTTGTTGCGATTGCCCGCCATTTGCAGAAATACGGCCTTGCCGCCCCGGAAATATATGCTGAGGATGTGGGAAATGGGTTTCTATTGCTGGAAGATATGGGCGATGCCCTGTTCGCGGCGGTCATTGCGGCGGACCCAGCACAGGAGGAGCCCCTGTATGGCCTTGCCCTTGACGGGCTTGTCCATCTGCATAAGGCTCCTCTGCCGGATAATGTGCCCCCCTATGATGAGGCCTTGTTGCTGACCGAACTGGCCCTGTTTGTGGATTGGTATATGCCGTCATTGGACGGTAAAATTCTGTCGGCGGCGGACAGGGATGGTTTCCTGAAAATATGGCAAGATATTTTGCCCCCGGTAACGGGCGGGCCCGCCTGCCTGACCCTCAGGGATTACCATGCGGAAAATCTGATGCTTCGGGATGGGCAAACAGGGTTGCCCCGGCTCGGACTATTGGATTTTCAGGATGCGGTCATCGGTCATCCGGCCTATGATCTGGTCTCCCTGTTACAGGATGCCAGGCGCGATGTTTCCCCGGCACTGGAACAGGATATGCTGGACCGCTATATAGGTGAAACAGAACAAAATGCGCAG
>JAADFR010000185.1 GCA_013152755.1 Alphaproteobacteria bacterium | reverse complement strand
CCGGGAATTTCCGATGCGCCTTTCGGGGCCAGATACATGCCCGTACGCTGCATGATGTCGGGCCGGTTGACCCCGGCGGCCGCGACTCTGATCAAAAGCTCATCATCCTTTATATCCGGCACGGGGAGCTGGCGCGGTTTCAGGACGTCCGGCTCGCCAAAGCGGGTGATTTCTATGGCCGTCATAAATTCTGTCATGGGATGTCCTTTTACATATGATTTATGCTATAGAGAATGAGCATTAATGACAAAAGATCAAGAGAATTAAATGACTAATTTAACGGACCTGAAAGATGAATGGGAACTGTTGAAAAACACCCCCATGATTGATGTATTGGCGGAGGATTTGACCACTCATTCTGTGGAGCTTCTGACCATGCGTCTGGAGGCCATCAAGGGTGAAATAAGCCGGACCGAACAGGCCATTGCCCAAAAGGGAGATGCCCGTCAATCGGCGGAAAGTTTCTTTTCATAAAAAGAAACCCCGCCGGGTCGGGCAGGGTTTCTGTGGTAGGGTTCAGGCAGCTTTGTCGTTGATTACCTTTGGTTTCTTGCTTTTGCCATTGATATTGATCTTGCGGGGTTTGAGATGTTCGGGGACTTCTCTCTGCAAATCAATGGTCAGCAGGCCGTTTTCCAGAGCGGCCCCGATAACCCGGATGGTTTCGGCCAGACGGAAACGGCGTTCAAAGGAACGCTGGGCAATGCCGCGATGGAGATAGCGGCCATCATCACTCTCTTCTTCTTTTTCCTGTGTGGTGCGGGCGGAGATAATCAGCACGCCCTCATTGATGGTCACATCAAGATCATCTTCTGAAAATCCGGCAAGGGCTACAGTGATTCTGTAATCATCCTCGCTGATTTTTTCGATGTTATAGGGTGGGTAGCTAGGCTCGTTATTAGTGAGCGCCGTATCCAGCAAACGGTTGATATGGTCAAATCCGATGGAAGACCGCAGGAGGGGGGTTAAATCCATTGTACGCATAATATTATCCTTTCTATCTTAAAAGCGATATGTTCATCATGTCCCGCCAAATGGCCGGGACGTCTCAAAATATAGGCAGTCCGTATTTGGCCCTGTCTATAAAATATAGATAATCAGGACGCGGAATATTTCAAGACAACTATATGAAAAAAGTAACCCGGCCTTAAGAAATAACCTGTAATATTGGCAAGAATCTAAGATGGACAGCTATATAAGGCACCACAGGGTATGAGTGAAGATGATCTGCTGAATTCGCGTTTTCTGGAGAAATCCTATCAGGAAGCAATGGCGCTCACCCAGACGGTGGCAAGCTATCTTGAGGCCGATAACGACCGGATTTCCGGTTTTGACCTGTCGTTAAAATCAGATGTTTATTATGCCAGCGAAAGCATGCGGGTTTCTACTTGCCTGATGCAGGTCATGGCGTGGTTTTTGGTTCAAAAGGGGGTCGCCTCGGGTGAGATCACCAAAGAGGAGGCCGGGAGCATGAAATATCGGCTTGGGGCAGAGGATATATGCCTTGCGGATGTGGATACCAGTCAGGGAAGCCTGCCGGCGGAATTTGTGGTTTTTCTGGAGAAAGCCCAAAATATTTATCGGCAGGTCGCTCGGATGGATAAAATGGTTTACGGTGACCGGGAAATCATCAATCCCGTGCATCAGCTGTTTCACAGGTTAAGCAGTGAAGATAGCTGAGCCCATAAAAAATTGAGGCACCCTGTAAAGGATGCCCCAATTAAAATTCTTAAAACCGTAAAATCGGTTATTTTGACAATTTGAAGTTTGCGAAACGCTTGTTGAACTGTGCAACGCGTCCTTTATCTGCAATTTGCTTGGTCCCGCCCGTCCATGCCGGATGGGATTTAGGATCAACTTCCAAAGTCATTGTGTCGCCTTCTTTACCCCAGGTAGAAAAGGTTTTGTAGCTAGTGCCATCGGTCATTACCACATTGATTTCATGGTAGTCCGGGTGAATATTCTGTTTCATCGCTCTCTCTTCTCCGCGAAAATTTAATTGCGCCTATATACCCAAGGGAAATTACGAAAGCAAGGGAAGTTTGCAGATTTCTTTTATTGAACCGTTGCGGGATTGCCTGCGGGAGCCTATATGATGAGGGATGAGGGCACAGGGTAATAAACACAGGATCAGGGAATAAATGTCAGAACAACAAGCAGGGATAACATCCAAGTCGGAACAGGATATAGCGCCCCGTAAAAAAGTCAGTGAAATCAAATTGTTATGGGGATTTTTATCTCAATATAAAAAAACGATGTTCAGCGCCTTCATCGCCCTGATCATCGCATCCGGGGCCACTTTGCTAATCCCCTTGGCCTTTCGCAGTATGATTGACGAGGGGTTTTCTGCTGAAAACGCCGGTTTAATTGATCGCTATTTTGCCATTCTGATGGTGGTGGCCTTCATCCTGGCGGTGGCGACCTTTGCCCGGCATTATTTTGTTTCATGGATTGGCGAACGAGTCGTAGCCGATATTCGAAAAGCCGTATTCAGCAATGTTATTCGTTTAAGCCCGACATTTTTTGAGAAAAATCTTACCGGTGATATTATTTCGCGGCTGACCACGGATACCACCGTTATTCAGTCGGCGGTGGGGTCTTCCATCTCCATTGCCTTGCGGAATGTCCTGACCCTTGTGGGCGGCCTGATTTTTATGGCGGTGACCAGTGCCAAGATGTTGGGGCTGGTGTTATTGGTGGTGCCGCTGGTGGTGGTGCCGATCATTGTTCTGGGCCGCCGGGTGCGTAAACTATCCACCAAAACACAGGATAAAACCGCCGAGGTCAGCGCGGTGGCCAATGAAACCATCGGCGCGGTGCAGACCATTCAGGGCTTCACACAGGAAGTGCGGGAGAGCCTGCGTTTTTCCACTTATGTGGAGGCTACGTTTGATATGGCGGTGCGGCGGATTAAAATCCGTTCATGGCTCATGGGTCTTGTGATCCTGATGATGTTTGCCGCCATGGATTTTGTCCTGTGGATCGGGGCGTCCGATGTGATCTCAGGCGAGATGACCGGCGGCGAATTGGCCTCTTTCGTCATGTATGCGGCCATGGTGGCCGGGGCTGTGGGCTCGCTCAGCGAGGTTTACGGCGAACTGCAACGGGCCGCTGGTGCCATAAGCCGCTGCGTATCGATTATCCATACGGAGGCTGATATTAAGGCGCCTGAAAATCCGCTTCCCCTGCCGGATGTCCATGAGGGCCGTATTGACTTTAACAATGTGACCTTCACTTATCCTTCAAGGCCGGGGGAGAAGATACTGAATCAGCTAAATCTGTCCGTGGCAAAGGGCGAAAATTTGGCTATTGTCGGCCCGTCCGGTGCCGGAAAAACCACGGTTTTTCAGCTCATACAGCGTTTTTATGATCCGGCGGAGGGCAACATCACCATTGACGGCGTGAATATCTGTCAGGCTGATCCGGAAGAGGTGCGCAAACGGCTGGCTATTGTGCCTCAGGAAACGGTGGTTTTTGCGACCACGGTGGAGGATAATATCCGTTACGGCAATCCCGATGCCAGCGCGGAAATGGTCAGGGCCGCCGCCGTGGCCGCCCGCGCCGATGAATTTATTGATCGCCTGCCGGACGGGATGCAGACTTATCTGGGCGAGCGCGGCAGCCGCCTGTCCGGGGGACAACGCCAACGCATCGCCATTGCCCGCGCCATATTGCGGGACGCGCCGATCCTTCTTCTGGATGAGGCGACCTCATCGCTGGATGCGGAAAGCGAGAAGAAGGTGCAGGAAGCATTGGAAAAACTGATGCAGGGCCGCACCACGCTTATCGTGGCCCACAGGCTGGCGACGGTAAAGAAGGCGGACCGGATCGTAGTCATGGATCATGGCCGTATCATCACTATCGGCACCCATGATGAATTGATCAAAGAAGGCGGTCTCTATGCCCGTCTGGCCAAATTGCAATTCGGTGATAAGGACGAGCTTTAGGTAGTAATACCCTTTCCTACGCCGTCGCCCCGGATCAAGTCCGGGGTGACGGTAAAGGGGAAGCAAATAGCGGTAGATACTTACCGCTGAGTCAGGCGCATTTCTATGCGGCGGTTGCGTTTGCGGGCCTCTGCCGTATTGGCTTTGTCCAGCGGGTGAAATTGCCCAAAACCTGTGGCGGCAAATCTTTTGGCCGGGATGCCTTCCGAAATCAGAAATTTAACCACCGACAAAGCGCGCGCCGTGGACAGATCCCAGTTGGACGGGAATTGTTTTGTCCGGATCGGCAGGTTATCCGTATGACCATCAACCCTCAGCACCCAGTCAATATTTTTCGGAATGGTGGCTGAAATCTCTCTCAGGGCGCTGGCCAGTTTACGCATTTCGTTCTGCCCCTTTGACCCCAGAACGGCGGAGCCAGAGGTAAAGAGAACTTCGGACTGAAAGACAAAACGATCACCGTGGATGCGAATATCCGAGCGGTTACCCAGAACTTTTTTCAACCGGCCAAAAAATTCGGACCGGAACTGGCTTAGCTCCTGCACCTTGGAGGCAAGGGCGGCATTGAGCCGCTGGCTCAGGTTTTCAATGGATACGCGCTGTTCCTTGTCCCGTTTCTCTGAAGCCTCAAGGGCCGCATTAAGAACGGATAGCTGTTTACGCAGGGTGGTTAATTGATGGTTGAGCAGGTCAACGCGCCGGTTGGCGGCTAGCGTCAGCTCCTTTTCACGGGCCAGCGTGGCGGTGGATTCCCGGTATCTTTTTTCCAGATCGCGGATGATTTTCACCTGTTCATTACTGCTGCGTTTGACCCGGTTGCCTTGGCCCTGTGCATCGGCCAGATCGGATTCCAGCTCCAATATACGCGCCGCGAGATCTTCCTTGGAAATATTGGCTTCTGTAAGATTGGACGAGATGCGGTTGAATTCAATATTCAGATCATTGTTGATCTGTTCCTGAATGGACAGGCTGTCCTGAAGGTCGAAAATCTCGGCCCGGAGCTTGTCCAGTATATCCTCTTTGCTGGACAGGGCCTGCCCCAGAAAGAATTGAGCCAGCATAAAGATGGACAGCAGGAAAATGATCACCAGCAACATGGTGCTGAGGGCATCAACAAATCCCGGCCAGCTGTTGTCCATGCCGCTGCCGCCGGGCCGCCGTCTGCCTGTGCGTAACAGAGACATCAGTCGTCCTTTCTGGCGGTCAGTTTCTTATCCGTTGTAAAGAGCGGTTTCTTGTTGGACTTTGGCTTGGGCGTTGGCATGTCATAGTCCAGATTATCCGCAGTCGCGGGCGGGGCCGCTGGCGCTGGTTCCGGCTCTGCGGCTGGCTGTGCTTGCGCGGGCTCCGGTTGAGCTTGGGGCTTGCGGTCTACAATAGCGCCCAATGTACGGGCCAGAAGTTTGAATTCGGATTTCAGGGTATCGTTAAACTGATGTTGTCCCTTCACTGTTTCCTCGGTTAGATATTTAAGCTGAACATCAATATTACGCAGATGCTTGACCTGAATTTTATCGTCCTCGCCGGAAATCTGGTTGGCGAAAAGCTCCAGCATCTGTTTCAGAACCGACCGCATTTCTGTCTGGCTGTCCGACAGGGTGGATAATTGTTCTGACAGATTGAGCATGGCCGTATTCACATCGGCCCGCCGTTCCTCACTGCGGGCAATGACATTATGGAGGTTTTCCAGACTGTCGGCGGATTGTTCCAGAAGGGCGCTCACATAGGCCGGGACACTGGCGTCACCGCCCTCTACGGCGGCAAGGCTGCTGCCCCGGGACAATTTTGTCACGCCGGACAACCAATCCTCAAGATCATTGAAGAACCGGCCCTGTGCTTGCCCTGCCTGAAGGTCAATGAAGCCCAGAACCACGGAACCTGCCAAACCAAAGAGTGAGGAACTGAAAGCCGTCCCCATGCCGCCAAGGGGCGCGGAAAGGCCGTCTTTCAGGTCATCAAACAGGATAGAGATGTCGTTGGAGCCAACGGTCAGGTTATTGATGGTGTCTTTGATGGACCCAATGGTGCCGAGCAAGCCCCAGAATGTGCCCAGCAAGCCCAGAAAAATCAGCAGGCCAATGAAATAGCGGGTAATCTCGCGTCCCTCATCCATTCGGGCGGCGATACCGTCCAATATGGTGCGCATGGACAGGGCGGACAGGGACAGCTTGCGGTCACTCTCGCCCATCATGGCGGCCATGGGGGCGATAATTTTCGGCGCATCGCCGGGCACCTCTGATGAGTCACTTTTGCGGAATTTTTCAATCCATATGGTGGCGGGACTCAGCATGGTAACCTGCCGGATGGACATGATAATGCCGATGAGCAGTACGCTGGCAATGAGACCATTCAGACCAGGATTGGTGGCAAAGGCACCCTGCAATCGCGGGTATAAGAATACACAGAGAATAATAACAGGTATGAGAAAAAGTACGATTCGCGTCAGATATTTCTGAGGTCGGGTCATGCCGTTTTGGTCCTTAACTTGATTTCTTCCCTAATTGCCCCGATATTATCAGGGCTTTTTACAAGAGTCTAAGATTTATAAACGGGCAGGATTAAGAATTTCCTTAATTTAGCGCCGTTTTCTTCTTTTGTTTTTCTTTTTCTTGGGTGGGAGGATGTCCTTATATTCGCTGAGGGCTTTGCCGGTGAGCTTTGTGGATCCTTTTTCGGTCACATAGGACAGGTCATAATCCGCAATATAACGGTAATTGGCTACGGAGGCTCTGGATTCGGCAAAATTTCGTTCAAAGAAATTCAGATGCTCATTGATATTGAAATGGTCAATTTTTCGGGTGAAACGAATGGTGCCGATCAGGCTGGCCTCATCATTGCGGGCCGTGACCTCAATAACCGTGGGATAAGTGGAATGATTATTACCCTTTTTAATATCCTTGTATTTCAGGGTAATATTGGAGAATTTTGCAATGTCATTATCTGAATTTCGCAGGGTCAATAGGGTGTCTTCACTGCCATCGGCCCGTTTGATTGAGGACAGAAAGGGCACAGGTTGATCCTTGCCGTCCGCCCGCAGCCCAGAGACACGTAGCCAGTTTTTCAGCAGCTTTTCCACCCGGCCATTAAAGATGACATGGGTGCCAAATCCCTGAACCTTGCCCCCGCCGGAGACAAAAGCCTGTGTTTCTTCATCAAGCACATTCCATTGGCCCTGTCCGGTGACAAACGGCATATAGAAAGAGCTTTCCATATATCTCTTTTTCTTGTCGTAACGTTGGTGATCCAGCGGCACGCCGGGGGAGGTTACGGCCACATTAACTCTGTTGCCATCTTTGGTGCCAATATGAATTTCATGTTTGTTGCCTTGGCTTTTCAGGCGATGGACGTGAATGAAAAGGTCAAATTTTTCCTTGTCAAACCCCCATTCGTCGGGGCCGCGGCCATTCTTGATGATGGTGCGTTTACCATCAGGGGATACCACGGTCGTGACCATGATGCCATGGTCCTTGCCCACGGGCCAGGGAAAGTTGGCCACCAGAAACCGGCTGGTGACAAAGCTGCCATCCTCAAACAGGAAATGCTGTTCCCAATATTCCTTATAAAAATCATCTTGCAGCATTAAGGGTTTGCTGTGATCCATTGCCTGAAGGCTGACAGGCAGGAAAAGCATTAGTGATGCCATAAATAATTTAATAATTTTCAAGCGATGGCTCCTTGTATGGGCACTATTTTATTTTGGCTCGTTATGTCCCATAAATATGTTCATAGCATGACTGAGTTGTGTCCATTGCGTGGCCGGATAAAGACAAAAGCCACCCCTATTGCGGGATGGCCTTGATATATTCCGGGGATAAAGCCCTAACTGGTCAACTGTTCACGCGCCGTATGGAGGAGGTCTTCCATCTCTCGGCGGACCTGATGTTCGGAGACCTCTACATTGTTGTCGTCCAGATCGCCTTTCACCTTGCGGTAAACATCTTCCTCGCCGACTTCTTCAAAATCGGCTTTGACAACCTGTGCCGCATAGGCATCTGCGGCGTCGCCCTCAAGGCCCATTTTCCCGGCGGCCCATAGCCCAAGAAGCTTGTTACGGCGGGCAACTACTTTAAAATCTAATTCCTCATTACGGGCGAATTCTTTTTCATAGGCCTGTTCACGGTCGTCAAATTGGGTCATTTATACGATCTCCTTAAAGTCTCAATACAAAATTCGTCTGTCCTTATGTACGCTAGAATGAATTTTGTTTCCATAATTTTATATGGGGACGGCAAGTTTATTTTTTAAGGGCTGTTCCAATTGTTTTCCGGGACTAATTGGGATATGTTCGCCTCGCTTGATTCTCTTTACTGAAAACACTCTATTTTTGACAGGAAACACTCAGATGCCCTCCAAATCCCCCACAGAAGAAATGCCCAAAGGTGAAAAACTCTACGAAGGCAAAGCCAAGGTTTTGTTTAGAGGCGAAGACGCCGGTACTATCGTGCAATATTTCAAGGATGACGCCACCGCCTTTAATGCCCAGAAAAAGGGCACCATCACCGGCAAGGGAATCATCAACAACAAGGTCACCGAACTTGTGATGATCAATCTGGCCCGGATTGGTATTCCGACCCATTTTATCAAGCGGTTGAATGACCGGGAACAGCTGGTGCGTGAGGTCGAGATCGTACCGCTTGAAGTTATCGTGCGCAATGTGGTGGCCGGAACCATGGCCAAGCGTCTTGGCATAGAAGAAGGCCGGCGGCTGGCTCGTCCCATCATCGAGTTTTCCCTGAAAGATGATGATCTGGGTGATCCGCTCATTGCCGAGGAACATGTCCTGTCTCTTGAACTGGCCGATGATGAGGAACTGAGCGAAATTTTCGACATGACCCATCAGATCAATGATTTTCTGCGCGGCTTTTTCGCCAGCGTCGGGATTGAGCTTATTGATTTCAAACTGGAATATGGCCGTCTTTATGATGAGGACGAGATGGGCTATTGCCTGATCCTCGCCGATGAATTCAGCCCGGACAATTGTCGCCTGTGGGATATTGAAACCGGCAAGAAGCTGGACAAGGACCGTTTCCGCCGCGACCTTGGCGGCGAGGTCGAGGCCTATGAGGAAGTCGCTCGGCGGCTTGGTATTGCCCTGTAAAATATTGACCTGTAAGATATAGAAAGGTTTATCCGTGAAAGCACGCATACATGTCACCTTGAAAAATGGTGTTCTTGACCCTCAAGGCAAGGCCATTCAGCATGCGCTGTCGGCCCTTGGTTTTGGCGGGGTGGAAGATGTCCGCCAGGGCAAATATATCGAACTGGACCTTGCGGAAACTGATCCGGGCAAGGCACAGGCCGCTGTTGAGGATATGTGCAAGAAGCTCCTGTCCAATACGGTCATTGAGAATTACACAATAGAGATTGAATGACGCCCATGAAAACTGCTGTTGTCGTATTTCCTGCTTCCAATTGTGACCGCGATATGATTACCGCGCTCGAAAAAATAACCGGGCAAAAACCCCATATTATCTGGCATCAGGATGATGATATTCCCGATGTGGATATGATTGCCCTGCCCGGCGGATTTTCTTTCGGCGATTATTTGCGGTGCGGGGCCATGGCGGCCCGTTCGCCAGTGGTGCGCAAGGTTATTGAACATGCGGACCGGGGCGGTCACGTGATCGGGGTGTGTAACGGTTTTCAGGTCTTGACCGAAACCGGCTTGCTTCCGGGTGCCTTGATGCGCAATGAAAGCCTGAAATTTGTCTGCCGGGATGTTCACCTCAAGGTGGAAAATAATGATACGCCCTTCACCAATGCCTACGAACAGGGGGAGGTCATTACCATTCCCGTGGCTCATCATGACGGTAATTATTTTGCCGATCCGGATACACTGACGGAATTGGAAGATGAGGGGCGGGTGGTCTTTCGCTATGTGGACAAGCGTGGGCAGGCCGGGGCGAATCCCAACGGTTCGCGCAACAATATTGCCGGGATCATTAACCGCCGGAAGAATATTCTGGGGATGATGCCTCACCCCGAACGGCTGATTGAGGATGCGCAGGGCGGCACAGATGGCCTTGGCTTCTTTAAAAGTATGATCAACGCACTTAATTAAGGGTCTATGGATGACGTGGAATAATAACGTGGAAATTACCGATGCGCTGGTCCGGGAACATGGCCTGAGCGCGGATGAATATGCGCTCTGCCTGAAAATACTGGGCCGGACGCCGACCCTGACGGAGCTTGGGATTTTCTCCGTAATGTGGAGCGAGCATTGCTCCTATAAATCATCAAAAAAGCATTTAAAAACCCTGCCCACCAAGGCCCCGTGGGTCATTCACGGGCCGGGGGAGAATGCGGGCGTCATTGATATTGGCGATAATCAGGCGATTATATTCAAGATGGAAAGCCATAACCACCCGTCCTATATCGAACCTTACCAAGGGGCGGCGACGGGCGTTGGCGGTATTCTGCGCGATGTCTTTACCATGGGGGCGCGCCCCATTGCCAATATGAATGCCCTGCGCTTTGGCTCCCCTGATCACCCTAAAACCCGGCATCTGCTCAGCGGTGTGGTTGAGGGCATTGGCGGTTACGGTAATTGTGTTGGCGTGCCGACCGTGGGCGGCGAGACTAATTTTCATGCCAGCTATGACGGCAATATTCTGGTCAATGCCATGAATGTGGGACTGGCGGATCAGGACAAGATTTTCCTGTCAGCGGCGGCGGGTATCGGCAATCCGGTGGTTTATGTGGGCTCCAAAACCGGGCGGGACGGGATTCACGGCGCGACCATGGCCTCCGCAGAATTTACCGAGGATACCGAAGAAAAACGCCCGACCGTGCAGGTGGGTGATCCGTTTACTGAAAAACTGCTGATTGAGGCCTGTCTGGAATTGATGTCTACGGACATGGTGGTGGCCATACAGGATATGGGTGCGGCGGGCTTGACCTCATCTTCGGTTGAGATGGCTTCCGGCGGCGGGGTTGGCTTTGATTTTAATCTGGATATGGTGCCCCAGCGTGAGGAGGGTATGACCCCTTACGAAATGATGCTGTCGGAAAGTCAGGAGCGGATGCTGATCGTCCTGAAACCGGGACGCGAAGGTGAAGCCAAGGCCATTTTTGACAAATGGGATCTTGATTTTGCGGTGATTGGCAAAATTACCGATACGGGCAACCTGACCCTGACTTTCAAGGGCGAAGTGGTGGCCGATATTCCGACCCAGCCATTGGCTGATAATTCGCCGGAATATGACCGGCCATGGGTCCGGACAGAACCAAAAGCGCCTTTGGGAGAGGTTGCGGCCCCTGCGGATATGAAACAGGCGTTGCTGGACATGATCGGCTCGCCCCATCTGTGCAGCCGTCACTGGATCTGGCAGCAGTATGATACACAGGTCATGGCCGATACTATTCAGAAACCAGGCGGCGATGCCGCCGTGGTGCGGGTTCATGGGACGGATAAGGCCATTGCCATCACCACCGACTGTACGCCGCGTTATTGCTATGCGGACCCGGTAGAGGGCGGCAAGCAGGCGGTGGCGGAAACATGGCGTAATCTTACCGCCGTGGGTGCTCTGCCGCTGGCGATCACCGATTGTCTGAATTTCGGCAACCCGGAACGCCCGGAAATCATGGGCCAGTTCGTGGGCTGTATTGAGGGTATGCGGGAGGCTTGCGAGGTTCTGGACTACCCCGTGGTGTCGGGCAATGTATCTCTTTATAATGAAACCAACGGCACCGGCATTCACCCGACCCCGGCCATTGGCGGTGTCGGGCTTTTACAGGATAGCTCCATAATGGTCACTATCGCGCCGCAGGCAGAAGGTGAAATTCTGATCCTGATCGGTGAAACCAAAGGCCACCTTGGGGCCTCTTTGTATCTTGAGGTGATGGAGGGCCGCGAAGAGGGGACGCCGCCGCCCGTTGACCTTGCCCTTGAAAAGAAAAACGGTGATTTTGTCCGCGCGCAGATCGAAGCCGGAAATATTGCCGCCTGCCACGATATATCCGATGGGGGCCTGTATGTGGCGCTGGCGGAAATGGCCATGGCATCCAATATGGGCATGACCGTTGCCATAGACGGCGGGAATATACCACCCCATGCTTTGGCTTTTGGTGAGGATCAGGCGCGGTATATATTGTCGGTACCAAAAAATGGGGCAGACACAGTCCTTGAAATGGCACAGAAAGCCGGTGTTATGGCACAAACGGTGGGAAATACTGGCGGTGATGCGTTGACTTTGACGGGGACTGCCCCCATATCTGTTGCAGAATTGCTTGACGTGCATCGGGGCTGGATGCCAGACTATATGAGTATTGATTAATCAGGAGACGATAATGGCTATGGAAGCAACAGAGATTGAGGCAATGATACGGGAGTCCATTCCCGATGCCAAGGTCACCATAGAGGACTTGCGCGGGGACGGGGACCATTATGCGGCTTTGGTCGTTTCACAGAAATTTGCCGGATTAAGCCGCGTCAAGCAGCACCAGATGGTCTATAAGGCCCTCAAAGGGAAAATGGGCGATGATCTCCATGCCCTTGCCCTACAAACCGCCGTACCAGAATGACAAAGATATAATTTCAGGAAAAAACTTATGACAAACCCAATTTTCGCCCGTATCGAAGCCGACGTTCAAAATAGTGACATTGTTCTCTATATGAAGGGCAGCCCCATGTTCCCCCAATGCGGTTTTTCCGCCGCCGTGATAGAGGTGCTAAATCATTTTAAAGTGGATTTTGAAGCCTTTGATGTGTTGCAGGATTCCGTGCTTCGGGACGGTATTAAGGAATATAGTGAATGGCCGACCATTCCCCAGCTTTATGTGAAGGGTGAATTTGTTGGCGGATGTGACATCATCCGTGAGATGGCGGCAAATGGTGAATTGGTTGGTCTGTTTGAACAGAACGAGATCAAGCCTAAAGCCTGACTTTTAGTGCCAAGATAATAAAACGGGAGGTGTTGTTTGACACCTCCCGTTTTTATTGGATGACTATTTTTTGTCTGTCCTAGAAGAAGGACCGTACAGTTAAACCAAATGTACGGGGCTGATTGGTCCGGAAACCAAGCCGGGCCCGTCCACCGCGTTCACGGTCAAAGGACAGATTGGCATTTTCGTCGGTCAGATTGTTGATATAGGCCACAACTTCCCAACTTTCCATAACAATACCGGCGCTGATATTCATCGTCTGGTATGACCCAAGTTCCAGATCAAGGACCGTTTCGTCAAGGCCGCTTGCCCCGCCGAATGGTAGACCGGAAGCTTGGCGGAGAATGGAATTGTTCGGGCCGCCTGCTTCCTGATCGGAAGGCTGGGTAAAGATGCTGCTACGATGCTGGAAGGTTGCGGAAACATAACCTTCTGTATTATCGCCAAAGGAATCAAGTTCAAAGTTATAGGTCGCGGTCACGCCAATATTGAATTTTGGCACGGATGGTAGGCGGTTGCCGTCCCGCACGCCGCCCAGAACCGCACCGGTGCTATCCAGAACGGTTGAATCAAATTCAGACTGGAGCAAGCTACCGGCAACAGAAATATCGAAGCCTTCAATGGGCTGTGCTTTCAGTTCAAACTCAACACCCTGTGAATGGGCATCTGGTACATTAAAGGATATGCGCGAAGAACAGGAGCCGGCGTCCAATGTTACCTGAAGGTTGGACATCTTGGTATAAAATGCCGCCACATTCAGAGACATACTGCCTGTGTTAACCTTGACCCCGGCCTCATAGTTCCAGAGGGTTTCATCATTATAGTCCTGAAAACCGCCAAATATAGCCAGATCATTGGCATTACAAAGGGCCGTATTCAGAGGGTCATTCACCCCGCCAAGACGAAAGCCTTTTGAAATCTGGGCATTGACGGTAATCTCGTCATTCACGTCAAAACTGGCCAGAAAACGCGGGGTAAAGCCGTTGGAGGCTGTCTTATCCACCTGATCCACAACACCGTTGCCGAAAAGTCCGACCTGGGTAACGCTACGGACTTCTTCATAATCATAATAACGGCCACCAGCGGTGAAATGAAACTCATCAGTGATGTCATATGTGGCTTCGGCAAAGACCGCAACCTGTTCCAGGTTGTAGGGTAATTCAGAATAGAAGGGTGAATCAACCGGCCCGACACCGGCCCCTGCGCCAGCAGAAGTTCCGGCACCAAAGGCCGCATCCACAAAGGCATCATAACCGGGGGTTGGCAGGAACTGTTTATAGAAACGGTCTGTGTTGGCATAGAAAACACCGCCAACCCACTGCAAAGGCCCGTCATTATTCGAACTTACCCGGACTTCCTGGGTAAATTGTTTGACCTTGGTTGTGTCTCTCAGATTGGACGGTAGTAATACAGCCGCATCCGGGAAGCCAAGGTCAACCGACACACTGCCGGTCAGGGCACTGGCATCACGGCTAACCAATATGTCCCGGTCTGTGTAGCTTGAAACCGTTGTCAGGTCAAAACCGTCATAGTTAATTTCTGCGGTTAAATCGGCAATCAGTGTTTTGTCATTAAAGCCTTCCCGCCGCAACAGGAACTGTTGACGTGGGCCTAATTGTACCGGCGTGCGCGTGGTTGTGAATGGATTGGCATACAGATTAAAGACTTCCTGACGGTTATTGCCGTCCATGCTGATTTCCTGATAGATAACCCGTGGTGTTATGGTGATATCTTCTGTGGGTTTCAGGAGCAATGTGATGCGTCCGCCACTGCGCGAGCCGCTATTGACATTCTGGTCAATGCTGCCACCTTCACGCAGAGCATCAATGAAGCCCGCATATTCAGTATGATAACCAACGATACGAACGGCGGCCTTGTCTTCTGAAATTGGCATATTGATCATGCCTTTGATGTGACCGCCTGTGCCGCCACCGTCAACGACATTGATATTACCCTCGACGCTACCTTCAAAGCCTTCGGTATCTGGCTGGTTGGTGATATAGCGGATGGTGCCACCAATGGAACCGGAGCCAAACAGCGTGCCTTGCGGTCCACGCAGAACTTCCACACGGTTCAGGTCATACAGGTCAATGTCCGGGGTAAAGAGCGACAGGGAGATCACGGATTCATCCAGATATACGCCAACCTGTTCCTTAACGCCCGGTTGATCGCGAACGATCTGACCCGCTGATACGCCGCGAATGGCAACCTGACTCTGGCCAGGGCCGAGATTTTGAATCATCAGGCCGGCAACATTACGGGCAAGGTCCTCAAGGCTTTGGGAACCGGAGCGTTGAATGTCTTCTTGAGTCTGTGCATTGATTGAAAAGGGGACATCCTTGATGGTAGAGGCCCGTTTTGTCGCCGTAACAAGAATTTCTTCAAATACGACCTTGCCGCCGGTATCTTCTTCGGCGTAGGCTCCGCCAATCATGATCATGCTGGACGCCATTGCGGTTCCGGCAAGTATGTTTAATTTTTTGGATATTTTCATGGATATATTTCCTCTGTTATTATTAAAGTTAGGGGGTAGTGTTTTTTATTTTTTATTATGCAGTAAAGACGTTCTAAAATAGTTTTTTGGCAAGTTTTTTTGCTTATTATAGAATAAAATTTTGTTTTTGTCTAAAACCTTAGGTTGAGGCAACTTGGACTAATCCCAAAATGAGAATGGCAAGTAATAATGGAGGGGCGAAATAGCGTATGATGATGCGCCAGAAATTGTAAAAAGCACTGTCTCGACGGTGGCTTTATGGGCGGGCCTGATTATATCCGATTGTGATGAGATGCTCTGAAAATTTCAGGTCGTGTCTTAAAATCCAGGACAGGAATTCATTACGCATTTCAAATAGGCAATTTTTCCAATCTTCCAGAGTATTTTCCTGTCCGCCCAGAGTATCAATATGGGCCAGGATTTTTTGATGATCGGAGTTTTCTTTTTCTTCCGTATAACCAAAGCCAGCCATGACTTTTGCTTCATCAATAAAATGTTGGTTGAGCTTTGCGCAAAATTGCTGCCATATTTCATGGCAACGCTTTGTATCCTGCGCCATAAAACTGTCCGTCATTTCATTGAGAATTTTTATAAGTTCAGCATGGTCAGAATCTATGTCATCATGACCGATCAGGAAAGCTGGCGATAGTTCAAATTTATTCACAATTAAGCTCCACAAGGCGCCTCCGATTTTCTATCGGAAGGATTACTCATAAAGGCTTAGTGTTAATAAATATTTAAGGTTTTGAAATTTGGAGCAGAGGGCAATTACTGTTTTATTGTTTGCTGTCATTATAGCCTATCGCGACCAAATGTTCAGCAAAATGCAGATCATGCCTTAAAATTTGCGATAGAATTTCATCACGCAGTTTAAAAAGACATTGTTCCCAATCATTCAGAGTCTTGGATTCGCGGCCTGCATTTTGCGCACTTGTTAAAATTGTTTGATGGCAGTCATGGTGTTCTTTTTTAATATAGTCCATATCCGCCATTATTTTTTCTTCATGTGTGAAATGTTTTCTAAGAAGGTCGCAGAATAACTGCCAATTTTGGCGGCAAAGGCCTATGTCTTTCAGGGTATATCCTTTGGCCATATCATTTAACACCTTAACAAGTTGTCTATGCTCGTCATCAATCTCCCTATGGCCGATAAGAAACGCGGGGGATAATTCCATTTTATTCATAAAATACTCTTGCTAATAATAAAGCCGCCCAGCGTGATACTGGACAGCTTTGGATTATTTGCCTTGACCTAAATCAATTTAATAAATGTTGTCTAAAGACTATTCGCGGGACTGTAAGTAAGCGCAAGTATTATACTTTGCATTAATGATTTTCAGCTAACCCCGACAACATCACCGATAGTATGATGGCCAAAAAATATTATCTTGCCAGAATAAGTAAAACTATAAAAATTGCCCAATTGAATGCCACAATTACTTTTGCCCAATAGCCCCAAGTACCGTCCCGCTCCTCATCTTCACTAGCATCCTCAGTCAATATATATTTGGTTGCACTGCGCCAAATGCAAATGGAAATAAATACTGAATACAGCAGGCTGATAATCGTTAATATCAAAGTGATCGTCAGCTTAAGGTCAGTGACATCCTCATGTAAGTTTAACCACCACCCTAGGAAGGTTTTAAAAAATGAAATAGCAACATTTACGATCACACCCATTACCCAAAAGGTATCGGTTAGACTGATTTCGCCGCGCCAGAGTTTTTTTATAAATTTCAATTTATGCTCCAAACAAAAAAAGCTGCTCAATTTTAAAATGAGCAGCTTAATCTATCAGCTATAAAGTATAGCCACAATCGCATTCCTTAGCGGGAGTAGAATTCCACAATCAGATTTGGTTCCATTTGAACCGGATAAGGGATCTCATCCAGCAGAGGCACACGCAGGAAAGTAACTTTCGTGCCATCATTTTCCAGGGCCAGATATTCCGGAATATCGCGCTCATTAGAGCCAATACCCTGAATAACCATGGGGATCTGACGGGATTTTTCGCGAATCTCAACCACATCACCGGCTTTCACGCGGTAGCTGGGGATATTCACTTTCTTGCCATTAACGGTCACATGACCGTGGTTGACGAACTGACGGGCAGAAAAGATGGTCGGTACAAACTTGGCGCGATAAACCAGCGCATCCAGACGGCTTTCCAGCAGACCCACCAGCTGGGCACCGGTATCACCGCGCATTTTGTCGGCATCTTTATAAATGCGTTTGAACTGTTTTTCGGTAATATCGCCGTAATAGCCTTTCAGCTTCTGTTTGGCGCGGAGCTGAATACCAAAGTCGGACAGCTTGCTGCGGCGGCCCTGACCATGCTGGCCCGGCCCATATTCGCGGGAATTTACCGGAGATTTCGGACGGCCCCAGATGTTTTCACCCATGCGGCGGTCAATTTTATACTTGGCTTGTGTACGTTTTGTCATTTTATAGAATCGCTTCTGTTAATATGTTGAAGTCAGCGCCACAGAATGAGATATGCCCCATCCTGTGCAACCCAAGATTTTCACCCGAGTCATTCACGATGGCCGGAATATAGCCATGCCTAAGGGAAAGTCAACGGAAAAGCGTATTGCCCCCATCCAACCCCTATTGTCATCCTCAGGCTTGACCCGGGGATCCATCGTGCAACAGCATAGAAGTAGCCAGATGGATTCCCGCCTGCACGGGAATGACGACCGTATGGGGGTGCGTCCGGCTAATCTTTCTTTACAGGGTTTTTCGCCTCAATTTCGGCCTTTTCCGCGATCCAGCCGGGGCCGCCGCCGGTGGCCAGCGCCTTGACCACCCCGCGGAGGGTGCTGACTTCCTCATGGGTGAGGGCAGACCGCTTGAAAATATTGCGCAGATTTCGTTTCATGGTGGCGCGCCGCTGATCATGGCGGAAATAACCGGCCTCGGTCAGCTCCCGCTCCATATGATTGAACAGCTTTTGCAGTTCCTCTGAGGTGGCCGGGGCGGTGCCTAACTGCGGCGTATATTCGGCGGGCTGGTCCGCCCCGGTCTGAAACCATTCATAAGACAGCAGGATCACCGCCTGCGCCAGATTGATGGAGGCAAAGGCCGGGTTCAGCGGCACCGACACGATGGCATCGCATAAGGCCACATCATCATTGGTCAGCCCGGCCTTTTCCGGCCCGAACAGCAGGCCGAATTTCCGGCCTTGGGTGGCATGACGGCGCATAAGCTCCGCACATTTGTGGGGGGTGACCACGGTCTTGATCATGTCGCGGCGGCGCGCCGTGGTGGCGTAAACAAAATTCAGGTCGGCAATGGCCTCTGCGGTGGTGGCATACACCTGTGCCTGTTCCAGCACAATATCCGCGCCCGCCGCCGCCGGAATCGCATCCGGATTGGGCCAGCCATCACGGGGCGCGACCAGCCGCAAGTCGGTGAGGCCAAAGTTATACATAGCCCTGACCGCCTTACCGATATTCTCGCCCAACTGCGCCCCGATCAATATAATTGCGGGGCCGTTGTGAGCGATAATTTCATTTTCCAAACTATTGGTACCAGCCAATGTGATCTCCTTCACGGGTTCTGTACAGTAGAACGGGGAGTGATACAAGTGAGGGGAGGAATATTTGGCAGAATGGAGGTGTCTAGACGTTTCATAACTCCTGATCACATAATTCCTACAATATGAAAAATAAATACTTGACCTGATTTTGGTTGGAAGGGCAATATATTCATAAACAACGGGATTGAAATATATGATTGAAAATGTAACGGGTGATTATAAAGTAAATTTAAAGCGCGTTTTTATATTCCTGCTTATAAGTGTTACCCTTTCCAATATTTTCAGATTTAACCTATTCCAGACACAGGGATTTTTTGAAATATTGCCGGCGTGGGTTTTTGTGTTAGTAACGGTATTTCTTGAAGGAAGCGGGGTTTTTCTGGGGGCAATATTTTGTCTTTATTTGTTAAAAAAAGACAGGCCGTCTTTGATAAGCTTTTTTGGTTCCTCCAAACAGTTCAGTTTAGTGATGGGGGCAGTACCAATTATTTTATTATCTGTGGTCGGGGTAGATAATGAGTATGGTTTGAATAGTCACCTCTATGGGTTTATCGCCACCTTTGGCACATTAATCTATTGCATTATGGAAGAATATGGATGGCGCGGCTATTTACAGGAGGAACTTGGTGGTCTGGCACCCTGGAAAAAATATACCCTTATTGGGTTTGTTTGGTATTTCTGGCATTTGAGTTTTCTGGCGGATACCACATTGGGCGATAACCTATTTTTTCTTTCTATGATGATTTTGGGCAGTTGGGGGATTGGGCAGGTTGCTGATATGACCAAGTCAATCATGGCCAGCGCTTGTTTTCATCTTATTGTACAGATTATGATGTTTAATGCCCTGATCAGAAATGGTATTGACGGGACAGAAAAGATATTCATTCTTGCCATATCTGTTGTGATATGGGTTGTCATACTGAAGAAGTGGGAAAAACAGATAAAGAATGTTCAATAGGGGGTGCTTTCTGTTTTTGTATATGATGGGTGGTTCGTGGCGGAAGTATTTTGGCTAAATGGGGGAATAATCGCCGAATCGTCAGGACAAATATTCTGATTACTCTGAATTTATTTCAGGATTATGTTTGGCGAGGTTAATGTGTCAGAAATATGGATGCTAAAACCCGTTGTAATGATCCTGTAAGGAGAAGGTTATGGACTTTCATATAGATGATTTGAATGGTAAAGAGATTAAGGCCCTGCTAAGGGAACATCTTGATGATATGTTCTTTCATACCCCACCCGAGAGTGTTCATGCACTGGATTTAAAGTCGTTGCAGGCATCTAATATCACCTTCTGGAGTGTTTGGAAGGAGGGTAATTTAGCAGGTTGCGGGGCTTTGAAAGAGTTGGATAAGTCTCATGGAGAAATTAAATCCATGCGGACGTCCCGTTCTCACCTTAGGCAAGGCGTAGCAGCGAAGCTACTCAATCATATTTTAAGTGAAGCAAAAAAACGCTCTTATTCGAGAATTAGTCTAGAAACAGGTTCAATGGATGTGTTTATTCCAGCACAAAAATTATACAAAAAATTTGGCTTTAAAGAGTGCGCACCGTTTGATGGTTATAAAGAAGACCCAAATAGCATGTTTATGACAAAGTATATTTGAGTCCCATATACTACCCCAACCTCTTCCACATATATCTAACCTGCACCTTATACCCCAGTGCCACCTCTGGATATTCATCGACACCCGGCGTATAGCCCATGGCTTGATAAAAAGGGATGGCGTTTTTGGTGGACCATAGGTAGATGTCACGCAGATCGCTCTGGTTTGTTATATCCGCTTCCAGATGGGTCACCATTTTATGGCCAAGGCCTTGGCCCTCAAAGCCCGGACGGATATAGACCGCGTTGATGCGGGCGTGGGTGGGGGCTTCTATGACCCGGTCGCCGACGGGATGCAGGTCAACCTGATCGGTCAGGCTCCAGCCGCCGACTGCGATGATTTCATCATTTTCCTCGGCAACAAAGGCGAATTTGGGGATTCTAAAATGGAAGGCCGGGTTATCGTCCGATGTCCATGCCGCCACTGTTTCCGCCCCGTAAGCCGCCGCGCAAATGCCGGAAATCGCGCTTTTCATGATGTCCTGAAAGGCGGTGGTATCGGCTTTGGTTGCAGGGCGGATGATCATTTCAGGCTCTTGCCAAAAGGATTATCGCCTTTGCGCAGCATCATACGGATGGGGACGCCGGGCAATTCAAAATCCCAGCGTAGCTCATTGAGCAGATAACGCTCATAACTGCGGGCTACATCGGCGGTCCGGTTGCAGAAAATGGCAAAGGTAGGCGGGCGGGTTTTCACCTGTGTCATATAGCGCATCTTGATCCGGCGGCCTTTGACCGAGGGATGGGGGTGATATGCGGTGGTGGCCGCCAGCCATTTGTTGAGTTTCGCCGTACTGACCCGCCGATTCCACATGCGATAGGCATCGAAAACCGCCGGCATCAACTTATCAACCCCCCGGCCGGTCAGGGCCGAGATCGGAACCACCGGAATACCCTTGATCTGGGGCAGGGAATGTTCGAGCGTGTCCAATATATCTTTCATGACCTCCTGACGGTTTTCCATCAGGTCATATTTATTCAGGGCGATCACCAGCGAGCGGCCTTCCTGCACAATCAGGCTGGCAATGCTCAAATCCTGTTTCTCAAAGGGCATGGTGGCATCAACCATCAGGACAACCACCTCGGCAAAATTGAGCGCGCGAATGGTATCGGCGACCGAGAGCTTTTCCAGCTTCTCCATGACCTTTGATTTCCGGCGCAGTCCCGCCGTATCGAACATACGGATTTCACGCCCTTCGTAATAATAAGTCACCCCGATGGAATCCCGGGTCAGGCCCGCTTCTGGTCCGGTGATCTGGCGTTCTTCGCCCAGCAGGTAATTGACCAACGTGGATTTGCCCACATTGGGCCGCCCGACGATTGCCATTTGCAGGGGCAGGTCGCTGTCTTCTTCTGTGGCCTCTGCTTCTTCGTCGCTGACCTCGCCCTTGATGGAGACGGACTTGCTGATGATGTCATCAGGTTCTTCTTCCACCACCAGGCCTTTGTCGAGGATTATTTTATCAAAGGCCTCGATCAGTTCAGACAGGCCCTCGCCATGTTCTGCGGAGATGGCGACCGGATCGCCAAGGCCCAGAGAATAGGATTCGTAAATGCCCGCTTCTGCGGCCCGGCCTTCGCATTTATTACATAGCAGGATCACCGGAGTCTTGCCGCGCCTGAGAACATCGGCGAAATATTTGTCCAGTGGGGTGACGCCCGCGCGGGCATCAATCATGAACAGGGCAAAGTCCGCCTCTGCGATGGCTAGGTCCGTTTGGGCGCGCATACGGGCCGACAGCTTTGTATCGCCGTCCTCCTCAAGCCCTGCCGTATCAATGGCCAGGAAATTTATCCCGCCGAGGCTCGCCTTGGCCTCACGCCGATCCCGGGTGACACCGGGGGTATCATCCACAAGGGCTAGCCGCTTGCCGACCAGCCTGTTAAATAATGTTGACTTGCCCACATTGGGCCGGCCAACCATTGCAACCTTAATGGTCATGTTCTTTGTCCACTATATTGGGTCATCACGATTTGTCCCATAATAACATTTGGCCCGTCTTTACGCAAAACGGGCCAATAAAGCAAATAGAATAGCAGTCGAAGCTTAACGCATGGCGATAAGTTCTGCATCCCGCGTCAGGAAATATAAAGTCTTGTTGGCGACAATCGGGGCCATTTCCATGTCGTCGGGTAATTTCATGCCGCTGATGAAAGAGCCGTCATAGGGCGACAAGGACACCGCATAGCCATGGGATGAGGTCACGATCAACCGATCACCGGCAAGGGTTGGCCCATGCCAGATGACGGATTCTTTGCGCCGGTCCGGGTCTTTAAAACGCTCCAACTGCCGCACCCAGCGGATCAGTCCCGTCCGGCGGGTGACGCAAACCACCTGTCCTTCCGGTGTGACCACATAGATATATTCTCCGGCAACCCACGGGGTATGCTGAGAACCGATATTCTGTTCCCATATCCGCACGCCGGAACGCAGGTCAATGGCGACCATACGGCCACTGTGGCTGATGGCATAGACCTTGCCGTCAAATATCACCGGCTCACCATCAATATCGCGCAGGGTCGACATGGCGGTCAGGCGGCCTTGAGTGTTCAGGGTATCGGACCAGAGCACCCGGCCATTTTCCACCCGCATGGCGTAAAGCTCGCCGGAGGAATAGGCAGAGATCACCGTATTGCCCACCACCGCCGGGCTGGCCGCGCCGACAAGTCCGGCATTTTCCGAAATGCCCACTTCGCTCCACAGGATTTCGCCGTTGGTGGCGTTCAGGGCATATGTCTGATTATCATGGGTCAGGGCAAAAACCCGCCCGTCCGCATAGGTGGGGGCGCCGCGCATGGGCACCGCCAGACGGGTGAGCCAGATGATCTCGCCGGTGCTTTTGGACATGGCCGCCACATGGCCGTAACCATTGGTGATATAAAGCGCATCCGGTCCTGCCGTAACGCCGCCGCCATATGAGATATTTTTTGTCTCGCCTTTTTCCTCGAATTTATGGTCCCACAGCTTCTTGCCCGTATCCGCGTTATAGGCGGTTACCTTGGACATGGCATCCATGACATAGACCACACCATCCTGTACCACAGGCATGCTGATGGTACTGCGGCGGTTATTGGAGCTTTCGCCAATGTTTTTTGACCATATTTTTTTGGGATTATCGCCAAGGCTCAAATGCTGCATCACATGTAACGGATTACCGCCCGCCTGCGCCCAGTTCTTGTTCACATAGGGCATGGGCAGTTGAACCTGAAGGTTTGCCAGGTCCGCATTTTCTTTAAGGCTTTGTTCAAAGGTCAGAACTGGAATACGTTCCCCGGTTATTTTTTTACCCTTTTTATTACCTTCATCTGATGACCCACTACAGGCCGCGAGGGCGCCGAACAGGGCCACACACAGGGATACCTTTAAAAAAACGGTCATTGATGATTTACGCTGGGAAATCATATGCTGCTTACCTTCACTCATTATTCGATAACGGATTTGAAATCTTTGGCCCGTCTTTTGACGTCCTGTGGTGCTTCCAGATCCTGTTCCAGTTCTACAAGCAGTTTTTTACCATCTTCCACCTTGCCGGCGGCGATGGCGGACATGGCCAGAAGCTCTTTGGCCATATATTTCCATGTATTCCCCTCAATGGTCAGGGGAGCGAGGCGCTTTTGCATATCCTCATAGGTGGCGGTATCCAACATGATCATGGCGGCTTTCAGGCGGGCCAGATCGCGGAAAACCATTTCCACGTCCGAGGCACTGGCCAATTTATCAAGGGCGGCAACCGCCTTGTCCTTGTTACCCACGTTCAGGTCAATATCGGCCTGTTTGAAGGCCACCAGAATCTGGTAGCCATCCACATCGGTGGTGGTCAGCTGGTCAAGGGTTTTCAGGGCCTCATCCATATCATTGGCAATGACGCTCTGTTCCGCCTTGCCGTAGAGTTCCGCAACCTTGGCATATTTGCTTTCGTTGTAATTCTTCAGGGTCACATTACCGGCCACGAATAACACTATCCCCACCAGAAAGGTGATGAGATAGGGACCAAATTTCTTCCAGAAACTGGTCAGCTGTTTGTGGCGCAGGTCTTCGTCAACCTCGCGGATAAATTCTTCGGACAATCAAGGCTCCTGTCATTGTCATTTTTTATTTGCGGCACAAGATAGCGCGGGCTTGCCCATAAGGCAATCAAGCATTGCGATTAGCGTAAAAAATTGTCAGGATTAAGACTTTGGCCGATAGGTATGTTCCTTCGCCGGAAAGCTTCGGGCCTTGACGTCTTCGGCATATTGGCGGACTGCCGCGTCAATAGTTTGCCCCACTTCCGCATAGCGTTTGACAAATTTGGCATTGGACGGGAAATAGCCCAGCATGTCTTCCACCACCAGAATCTGCCCGTCACAATCCGGTGAGGCGCCAATGCCGATGGTAATAATATCCAGTTTTTTAGTGATTTCAACGGCTAATGGCTCCATGACGCCTTCCAGTACCACGGAGAAGGCCCCGGCTTTTTGAATGGCATAGGCGTCTTCAATGGTCTGGGTGCGCTCGTCCTGATTGCGGCCCTGGGTGCGGTAACCGCCCATCACATGAACCGCTTGCGGGCGCAGGCCGATATGGGCCATGACCGGGATATTGCGGTCCACCAGAAACTTTATGGTCTCCGCCATGGCCGCCCCACCTTCCAGCTTAACCGCCGCGCATCCGGTCTCACGCAGGACGCGGGAAGCATTGTGAAAGGCCTGTTCCTTTGATTCCTCGAATGATCCAAAGGGCATATCAAGGATCACCATGGCTTTTTGTGCGCCGCGCATGACGGCTTTGGTATGCTCAATCATGGTGTCCAGCGATACACCAATGGTACTTTCCATGCCATAGAGCACCATGGCCAGACTGTCACCCACCAGCAGGAAATCCACATGGGGGTCAAGCTGTGCCGCCATGGGCGCGGTATAGGCGGTGAGTGAGACCACAGGGCGCTCGCCTTTCAGCTTTGTGATGTCACGGATGGTGTTGCGGCGTATTTTGGTATCGGCGTACATAGGATGCTCTTGATCAATGAATATCGGTTGGGGCCAGCATAACCGTTATTTTCATAATGACAAGATTTACCGGGCCTGAACGGTGGCTTTCAGCTCACTTGCCCGGCCCTCTTTTAGGACTACAGTCAAGGTCAATGTCTTGCCCTTTAATGTTTCCGGGCCGTTATAGGAGACGGCAAAAAGGCCGTTGTTCGTCGGGGAGGCTTGTCCGAACAACATGGTTTCCGGACCTTCCACAATGATATTTTTAACATCGGCAAGACTGTACGGCAGTCGGATTAACAGGGTGTTTTCCTTACCCAATGTTATTTTCGTGTCTTTGCCGTCCATAGTAAGTGGAACAAGATCGCGGTATCTGTCCAGTTGGGCCTGTTGGAAAATTGATATTTTCATATTCTTTGGTGCAGAAACAGTCAGTTTGTAATTGGCATGTTGGGGGACACATATATCCGAGCAGATCATGTAATCAAGGCCCAGCGCAACGGAAACAGGTGCATTCTCATCCTTAACAGTCACTTCAATGGGTAGAATGACCTCGTGATAATAGACATAGGTATCCATATCAAAAAGCTGCATTAGCTTTGGCAGGGGCCATTTAACGGCAATATTGTTGATATTTTCTACCTTGTTCCAGTCCCAGCGCGGGGGCAGGCCAGCCTCGCCGGGGGAGCGCCAGTATGTTTTCCAGCCATCCTTTAGCGATACCTGCCAGCCCAGATGAAGGGTTTTACTATCCCGGTCATAGCCACCGACAAACAGGCGTGATTTGCTATATTGATCCACGACCCATTGGGAGGAGAGATTGTTCGCCATCAGACTTTGTGGCAAAATGACGATCAGGAACAAGCTGGCCGTGATGATATAGCGGGCGATCTTTTTAATCATATTCATTTTGTTTCTATAAATTACAGGCCAATAAGTATATAGTTAATCCTTATGAGAATATAATCAATATTGTGTGAAAATTATGTTTTTAATGCAGAAGGTCCTATATCCCCATGATTAAAGCATCATATCTTGACGGGCAATTGCTGTTGGCCATGCCCAATATGACCGACCCCCGATTTGACCGCAGCGTTATTTATATGTGCAGTCACAGTGAAGAAGGTGCCATGGGGCTGGTGATCAATAATTGTGCTGAAAATATTGATTTCCCCGGATTGTTGGATCAACTGGATGTGGACTTTGACCCGTATGGCCATCGGGGCCGGGAAATGCAGGAGGTTATCCTTCATGCGGGCGGGCCTGTGGAAACCGGTCGCGGGTTTATTTTACATTCAGCGGATTATATTCAGGACAGCACCCTGATTATCTCTGAGACCGTTGCCCTGACTGCCACCGTTGATATTCTGGCCGCTATCGCACAGGGGGAGGGGCCACAGGATTATATCATTGCCCTTGGCTATACCGGATGGGGGGCGGGCCAGCTCGAATCAGAGATACAGCGTAACAGCTGGCTCAATATAGAGCCGGATGAGGAATTGCTGTTCCGAACCGATCTTGATCTGAAATGGCCCCGGGCGATGGCCAAATTGGGCATTGATATTTCCATGTTGTCAAGTCATGCCGGAAACGCTTGAGGCTGAGACAATAAAGCTGATCTGGCGATCCATTTCCATTTTCATCTGAGTGTAATCTGCTTCGTCACGGGTGATATATTCGATGAAATGCTGGTTGAAAATAAAGAAAATGATAGTTGCCGCATCGGTGACATCAATGGCGGGCCGGATTTTTCTTTGGGTCTGATAATGGGTTATCAGCGCGCTGATCTGCTCCTTTACCCGATTTTCGGCATGGGCGGACAGCACGTCCAGAACCGGTTCCGCCGATAGACCGGGGCCAATGGCGGCTCTTAAGGCATCTTTCCTGTCCCAGCTGTTCTGAAACCGCCGGTAAATATCAATCAGGGACAGCATACCCGCAACAGGATCGTCAGGCGGATTGTCCAGAAGCAGGCGGCCTTGGGCAATTAACTCCTCAAGCTCCGGACGTAAAATATTGGCCAGCAGACCGCCCTTGCTACCGAAATAATTATAGACCGTGGCCACACCAACCTCGGCCAGTTCCGCGATGGCCTCCATATTGGTCGTGCTGTAGCCCTGATCTGAAAATAATTTCTTGCCAGCGGCAATGATGCGGGCACAGCGGCGGTTTTTCTGCCGCTGTCTCAGGCTTGGTGAGGGGGCAAGGTCAGCTATAGCGAATGTCCCCCTTTTGGGCCGTTCCACCAGCCAATATTGCTTCCGTGACCTGTCTGAGATCAGCCAGAAATAAATCCGCGTCTTCGTCGCTCAGGGCCGCATCGGCGGCAATGGTGATGGCTTCGGGATTGACCAGCCCCAACATGAGCCAGCCTTTGTCGAGTAGCCCTTGATAGACGGCAGATGTGGGGGCTTTTTCAGAATGGAAATGCAATGGCATAACATCCACATCCCACATGCGCAGGCCCTCAATGGCATTGACCCCTTTGGTGAATTTTTCTTTCAGGTCCAACAGCCGCCGGGCAAGCCGCAGATAGCCTTCTTCGCCCAGATAGTTAAAGACGGCCCAAGCGGCGAATATGGGGCCGGCGGAGCGGGAGCCTGAAAAACCGGCCAGCTTGTATGGCCCCAGAAAAGGATCATCAATGGCCACATAGTGATAATCCTGCAGGGCGGCCTCGCGCCAGAAAATGGTTGAGGCCGGTTTCTGGCAATAGCCAAATTTATGCAGGTCGGCGGAGATGGACATCACCCCCGGCACCCGAAAATCCCACGGGGTCAGCTTTTCGCCGAGCATTTCCAGAAAAGGCGAGATATAGCTGCCGATACAGCCATCCACATGCATCCAGAGATTGGCATCCACCGCAACGGCGGCAATCTCCGGGATAGGGTCTATATTGGCGTAATGCCATGACGGGGCAGAGGCCGCGATCATGATGGTATTGTCATTAACGGCGGCGGCGATATTGGCCGCAACACCCCGGCCATTTTCGTCAAGTTCGGTTGTGATAACCTCTATATCCAGATAGCGGGATGCCTTTTGAAACGACGGGTGAATGGTGAAGGGCGCGACAATATTCGGCTTTTTAATATGTGGCTTATGGTCTCTGGCCCAATTGCGGGCGGCATGAAGGGCGGAGAAATTGCTTTCGGTTCCGCCGCTGGTGAAATTTCCCGTAGAGGTCTCTGTGGGGTTCAGAAGGCTGACCCCCATGGCGATGACTTCCTGTTCTATGGTCTGCATATAGGGCAGGTAAAGCGAGAAAAAACCATTGTCCGACATGAAACGCTCAAAGGCATATTTGCCCACTTCCTGAACATCTTTGGGTCCGCGAAAGGCTCTGGCAAAATGAGCATAGGGGTCTGGCAGTTCCAGCTTGCTCAAATCTTCTTTGATTTTCTCAAACGTCATACCTGATTTAGGCAGAGGCTTAATTATTCGTCCGTCCGTCATTTCCATGATAGTCCTCCAGAGTGCAAATTAATATAGAAATTAATGATATTCTATAAATTTATAGTTTTCAAGTTAATCATATAAATTTTAAAGGCTAGCTTCTTCATTTCTTAACGTTTTGGAAATGAATTTATATTACTGATAGCTAAAGTACATATGCTTTTGAATGAAAGATATAAGTCAAAATACTGGGTATAGGCCGAATAGGCTAATTGTCATCGGGGTTTGTTAAATCAAACAAGGAAATAGGGTTGTAGTATGAATATGTGGCTTAATAAGTTTGGGGTCCGTGCCCGAATCCTGACGATGATATCGATAACCTTTGTTTTATTCATGGCTTTTTCTGTGAATAAAATGGTAGATTTCTATCAAATTTCCACGCAAGATCAGACGATACGAGAGCTGACTGAATATACGCCAAAGATTGGTGGCCTTATTCATGAGTTGCAAAAAGAACGTGGCATTTCCGCCGGCTATATCGGGTCACAGGGGTCCGGAGTTTTTTCTTCGCGTATTGATGCCCAGCATAAATTCAGTGATGCAAAGCAGGCTGTTTTCAAAACAGATGCACAGAATATGGACTTGGCATCAATCAGTACAGAGCTTGATCAAAATACCAATATCGCCCTGAATGCCCTTGGTCAATTGGCCGAGAACCGTCGCGCCGTTAAGTCACTGGATTTAACTGTTGGAGAGATGGCCAAATATTACACGGCCACAATTACCAAATTAATGGATATCGTCAAAGCGGTGGGACACGTCACACATGATCCGTCATTATTGAGAGACATTACAGCGTATATTGCTCTGTTGGAGGCAAAGGAACATTCCGGTATTGAACGGGCCATGGGGGCCAATGGTTTTGCCAAAGGGGCTTTCAGTGATGGTGTCTATAAAAACTTTATATCGCAAATTGCAGAACAAAAAGCATTTCTGACAATTTTTGAGGCAACGGCTAATCCGGGAATAAAGTCTTATTTAGCCAGCACCCTCAGCGGACCTGATATTGAAAAGGTCAAGGCATTGCGTGCCTATGTATTCAAAGATTATAGGGATGTTTCCACGAGTGGTGTCTCCGGGTCGGAATGGTTTGACAGCATAACCAAGAAAATTGACCTTTACCATCAAGTCGAACAAAAATTTATTACTGATATAGGCGAACAGGCTGATAGTCTTGCTTTTGATGCCAGTTTGATGTTTTGGGAATTGGTTGTGTTGTCTTTGTTGCTGACGGCTGGAATCGGTTTTATATCCTATAAAATAGCCTATTCCATAACCGGTCCGCTTAAGGGCATACAAAAATCAATGGCGCAATTGTCTGACGGCAATCTGGATGCGGAAATTCCGTATGTTGATTTTGGCAGTGAAATTGGAGCCATGGCCAACGATGTCCTCAATTTCCAGAATAATGCCATTAAGAATAAGAAATTAGAGCAGGAGGCCAGAGAGGCCGAGGAAGCCCAACGGCAACTGGAAAGAGAAGCCGAAGAAAGTGAGAACAGACTACGCGAAGAGAAGCTGGCCCATGATCGCAAGGAAATTGAACAGCGTGAAGAACGCACCGCAAAAATGGAAGCTCTGATCAAGAGCTTTGATAATAATATATCTTCCGCGCTACAGGTTATATCATCAACTTCGACACAATTGATCGGCTCATCAGGCAGCATGGCCGGCATTGCGGAACAAACCGGCTCCTCAAGCACTACGGCGGCGTCGGCGGCGGAAATATCCACCTCTAATATCAATACGGTGGCCGCCGCGTCAGAGGAAATGTCGGCGTCTGTTAGCGAAATCAGCCGTCAGCTCGCCCAATCCACGGAAATTACCAAACGGGCTGTAGAACAGGCCGCGGCGACACAGGCAACCATGTCTTCTTTGTCCGAAACCACGGAATTGATTGTTGATGTGGTCAAGCTGATCAATGATATTGCAGAGCAAACCAACTTGTTGGCGCTGAATGCCACGATTGAGGCCGCCAGAGCAGGGGAAGCCGGAAAAGGCTTTGCTGTTGTGGCCAGTGAGGTCAAGGCCTTGGCAACCCAGACATCCAATGCGACCGGTGAAATCAGCGAGCATGTGGGCGCGGTTCAGGCGTCTTCTGAACAGGCGGTGGCGGCTGTGGAAAATATCCGTAAAATCATCACGGAAACCGATGAAATTGCGACCTCTATCTTTGCTGCCGTTGCGGAGCAGAATACGGCCACGGCGGAAATCGCCCGCAATGTGCAGGAAGCAGCTAAGGGATCACAGGAAGTGACAACGGTCATTGTTGATGTCTCAACAGGTGCGGCGGAAACGCGACATATTGCCAGTGATGTCAATAAAGCGGCCAATGATGTGAAGAATAATGCCCAGTCTATCTCAGACGTTGTGGATGACTTCCTGTCCAATATTCGTGCGCTTTAACGTCACGCGCTTTTACTGATCCAGCCCCCGCCCAGCAATCGGTCGTTCTGATAGAATACGGCGGCCTGTCCCGGAGAAATGCCCTGCTCTGGCGTTTGTAGCTTTATCTCCGCATGGCCTGTGCCGTTGAGGGGTGATAGGACGGCGGGAACCGGGGCGCTGGTGGAACGAACCTTGACGGTTATGTTCAAGCCGCCTTCCGGTAGTGCCTGATGACCCAGCCAGTTTACCTCTTTCAGGGTCAGCCGTGAAATCTCCAGAGCCTCTTTCGGGCCAACGATAACCTGTTTCATATCCGGGTCCAGCTTGACCACATAGAGTGGATCGCCGCCGCCGATGCCAAGGCCTTTGCGTTGACCGATGGTGTAATGGATAATGCCTTTGTGGCGGCCCAGAATGTCCCCGTTCACATGGACAATATCTCCGGCCTCGGACGCGCCGGGGCGTAGCCGTTCGATGACACTGGCATAATTGCCGCCCGGCACAAAGCATATATCCTGACTATCGGGTTTATGGGCCACCTGAAGGCCGTATTTTTCGGCCAGCTTGCGCACGTCGTCCTTTTCCATGCTGCCCAAGGGGAAACGCAGAAAATCAAGCTGTTCCTGGGTCGTGGCAAACAGGAAATAGCTTTGATCCCGGTTGTCATCCACCGCCCGGTACATTTCCCAATGGTCGCCGGATTTTTCCTGTTGCACATAATGGCCCGTTGCTAGAACATCGGCGTCAAGATCGCGCGCGGTTTCCAGCAGGTCTTTGAATTTCACTTCCTGATTACAGCGGACGCAAGGAATGGGGGTTTCGCCCCGGATGTAGCTGTCGGCGAATTCTGACATGACGGAATCCTGAAAGCGGCTTTCATAATCCAGAACATAATGGGGGATATTGATGGCCTCGGCCACACGGCGGGCATCATGAATATCCTGTCCGGCACAACAGGCACCTTTTTTCTGAACCGCAATACCGTGATCATAGAGTTGCAGGGTGATGCCGATTACATCATAGCCTTCTTCTTTCAGCATAGCGGCCACCACGGAGCTGTCCACGCCGCCGGACATGGCCACCACAACTCGCGTGTCTGCGGGAGCTTTGGCGATTCCTAATGAGTTCAGGTCTATATGGTCTGTATTATTGGTCATAGGGCGGCCAATATAGCATATATGGCCTGACTTCAAGAAAAGATTAGTAACCTAGATAAAGTTGAGGAGTGTCAGGTTGGTCAGTTCGCTGGTGATCTTGAAAGAGGCTTCCAACGCCACTTGATCATTATTCAGCCGACTGATGGCCTCGGCCACATTGACGTCTTCAATGTCGGAAATAAATATTTTCAGGAAGGCTTCCTGATTTTCATGCTCTTTGGTGAAATTTTCCACATTCTTCTGCCGGGTGCCGTTTCGGGCCACTAAAACCCGCAGATTATCAATAGCTGTGTCCATATTGGCCAGTTCACTCTTGAGAAAGTTAATCTGGGTGGCGTCCAGTTTCCCGGCCAGCGGCCCGGACGGCCCGGCATTGAAATCGGCAATATTTTTAAAGACCTGAAAGACTTCCTGTCCTACTTCATCGGCCAAAAGGCCATATTCCATGGTCGTATTCTGACCAACCTTGGCCGTTGGGCGGCGTTGGTCATTCTGGAAAATATCCGCAACATTGGTGGCCGCCGTAAGGTCGGCGATTGTCTTGGCGGTCACAGGTTCTTTATCCGAACGGGCACCACTGAAAACATGAACGCCGCCGACACTGGTGTTCAGGGCGCTGACCATGGTTGAATAGGATTCACCCATCAATTCATTCAGGGCAAAAGTTTCTTCCTGGGCAATGGCCTCAAGCATCGTGTCGCGGATATTCTCCGCATTGGTGACCATGGTGCTGAGCTGAATATCATTGGTGCGTAAAAAACGGTCCGCATGATCTGCTGCCCGCAAGTATCCCTGTGTCTGGTCAATCACCGTTTTCGCCCCCAGAAGAGTTGAAATTTCGGTGGCCAGTCCGCTGTAACTATCTTCTTTCTTACCGGTTGTGATCTGAGTCTGATCCTTGAACAGTCTGGCTTGATTATCCATCAGTCTGCTCAGCATAACCTGTTGATTTCCGAAACTTGATACCCGTGTCATGTCGCTATCCTGTTTGTGGTGTCTTTACACAATTTGTAATATTGTATCGAATAATTCCTTGGCGGTACTCAGTAATCTGGCCGATGCTGAGTAAGCATTCTGGAATATGACCATATTACCCAGTTCCTCATCCAGATTCACCCCGGATATATCCGAAGATTTTCGTGTTAGTTCCTCGCTGAGCGAAAGATTATCCGCCATTGAATTATTGGCCAGTTCAGCCCGAAGCCCCAGATTAGCCAGCAAGTTGGCGCTATATTGGGATAAGGTTGCCGTCGTGGCGCTCAGCCCGCCCGCCCGATCGAAGCTACGCGCCGTCCCGGACAAATTTGACAGGGCCAGTGCCCCGGTCTGATCCCCGATGCTTAAGGCATTTCCGCCAACGATGGCGGTCTGGTCGAAACGGGCCAGAGCCATCTGGCTCGGGTTATTGGCAATTGTATCATTGGCTTTCAAGTCAACGGCGGCATCTGTACGAAAAGAATCCCCAATACCAAAGAATTTGGATAGGGGAACATTGGTTGAGCCTCGCGATGTATTATCGGTTTTTATGTGAAGCTTTATATCATCAATGCCGGGTTTTGGTGTTGTCACCAGTTCGCCCGTGGCCGATAAAGAGAAAGTGGCAAAACTCCCCAATGTGCTGCCATTCAGGTTGGTCAATATGTCATTAAAGGATGTGCCGCCAATGGTCAGGGTATATTCGGTCAGCTTTACCCCGTTACCGTCCCGCATTTCCACCAGCATGGTATCACCAGCGGTATAGCCATGCGCATCCGTACCGGAGACCCCGGTCTCATAATGTGCAGGTGCGCGGGCCTGAACCAGATTATTCATACCAAAGAATTGAGAGAACCCCCGGCCGCCCCGGCTGCTTTCATTACCATCCACCTGCGATATTGACACGCCGCTTGTGGCAGCGGTTGCGGTTAAGGACAGGACACCGTTGGACAGGGCCATGGTGCCTGCGCCGCCAAGCCCGGCATTTACCGCATTTACGACATCATTCATGGTTGGCCCAATGGCCCCGAAATCAATATTGACTTTGGAGACCAGATCACCATTGGTATTGGTAATGGCAAAAACGGCTTCGCCGGTGAAATTCTGCCTGTCCGTTGCCAACAGGCCCGTATTGACGCCCGTCATGCTGTTGGGAGCTGGTACGGCAGAATTTAAATTGTGAACCCGGTTTAGCTCATCGGCATAGCCCGCCGCCATGCTGCCCAGTTGCAGGGCGATCTCGGGAAGCTCTTTGTCTCTGAGGTTAAGCAAGCCCTTTAGTGATCCGGCTTTTAAATCGCCGTCCAGTGTTGTATTGCTGGGCCGAAGCCCACCTGTAGCATTGTCTATCTGGTGTACCGTAATCGGCGAAAAGGGGGTTGATGATGTCACCGAGCCCGGCGGCGTATATTGCAGGATTTTCCGGCTTGCTCCCACCAGAATAACACCGGATGACGTGGAAACCTGAATATTGTTGCTCCCGGAATCGGTGATATTTAGGTCAACAATATTGGACAGTTCCGTCAGGGCCTGTGCGCGTTTCTCGATCAAAGCTCCCGGCTCGCCACCGGTGAGGGTCTCTTTGATGATCAGGGGGTTCAGGCTTTCGATGCGCTTGGTCAGGGCATTGATGCGGTCAACCTGTTGGGCGATCTGATTGCTGGCATCCAGACGCATATTCTGAATTTGCTGGGCAAGGCCGCCGATTTCCTCGCCGAACTGGTTAATCGTTGACAGGGTGCTTTCTTTAAGAACAAGGGACAGGGGATTAAGGGCCATTTCCGACAGGGCATTGAAGGTATTATCAATGCGGCCGGACAGGGAATTATTCTGGTCCGGGCGTCCCAGTAAGGATTGTATCCGGCTCTGAAAAGAATTTTCCACTTCATAGCGGGAATAGCTGGCATTGGCATCATATACGGCACTGACCAGAAATTTATCCACGACCCGGACAATTTCCGAGATTCTGACCCCGCCCATTGTGCTGCCATTGACAATAGCTTCCTGCCGTACAACTTGCCGGGCATAACCGGGGGTATTGATGTTGGCAATATTGCTGGATGTGACCCGCAGTGCCGTCTGATTGGTGAATAATCCGGTCAGGGAATTATTTATAATGGCATTAATGGACATGGGATTCCTTTCAACGACTTCTGGTCGGGATTATGATGTTCTTGATAGGCAACCCTTGCCGTAACAGGAAAAAATAGCCCCTCCTTGCGGGGATATATTTCGTTATATAATTTGTACTCAACATCTATGTTATCCTTTCAAGGCATTGAAAATGCACATAAATAATATGTATAGCCTTATGATCCCAATGGGCTTGAGCTTGGGTCGTATCCCTGTCATGCCTATAATAGATGCAAGGCTCAGGCCAATTTGACGGCAGATGTGAAAAACATATGACATGGTCTTTTCCGGCAAAGATATATTTCTGCCGACGGGTTCATTCTGCCGACCAGCAATATTTACCCTGAAAATCAGGAAGAAATTACCGGATGCTGTGTGATAAGCCACCGGAGAAGAAAATATTATCCTTATTTTTCAGTATATTAGTCAGGTGGCTAAAAATGGCCCGTAATTTGCTTAGATACTTCGTAGATCATTACGCCTATGAAAAAAATGGAAAACTATGACTCTGAGTACTGAACTATTCACAAATGTTATCTCCGCTGCCCCCACGGCTGGCGGTGGACAGCTTGTGTCCGGTGATGGGAAGGGGGCGCAGACAACACCCAAAGGCGAGGGCAAAGCCTTTGCAGATCAGCTGGTTCAGGCTACAGATGAGAAAATTATTCCATTTAAAGAAAGACTGACAGGTAAGGGTGTGTCCAGTGAGGCGGTTTTGTTGAACGCTCTGGAAAGCAGCTTTGGGCGTGTTGCAGACAATAAAGAGCCAGAAGGACAGGCAGATATACAGACGTCTGAATTGATTGACACAGATGGTCTCATAACAGATGTCATTCCAGAAGATCAGATTGTTCCGATGGCCGGGCCGGTTATTGCAGCGCCTGATGCGCCGGTCTTGGAGGGCGGACAAAATGAAACGTCAATCGTAGAGGTGGCCACAGCGGATTTTACGCCGGAGAATACGGCGGTATTCGCCCCTGAAGGTCAAGGTCTTCCTGATCAAAATCTCTCTATAGTAGGGCAAAGTATAAATATTGTGGGCCAAAAGTCAGAAGGTAACTCACTGCCGAAAAAAGATGCGCCTTCCATGGCTTCTCCCAAAGTGGGTGCATCCGACATTTCGCCAAAGCCGACAGTAGCTCCCGCTGAAACATCGGCAGAGGAAATTTCCGTTGTGACGGCGGTCGCTAACCAGGCTGCTGCATTAGCGGAAAATCCTGCCCCGGTTGTAACTAGCCAACAGGCGGCCATTGCGGCGGCCCCTGTGCCGGAGAAACCGGAAAAAAATGGGATGGTAAAAGAAGCCGACGTTAAGGATATGGGTAAAGCGCGCTCTGACGGTGAGGCGGCAGGCCGTTATCAAGTCGTTGACCATAAAAACGCAAGTTCGCAGAATAAAGAAAATTCACAGAATAACGGGCGTAATTTCACCCAAACCTCTAGCCATAAAACGGATGTGGTCAGTAATAAAGCCGCTGGTATTGTTGATACTGCCAGCATTTCGATGTCTAAAACCCCATTTCTGACAGAGGTCAGTCAGGGGGCGGTGAGTACGGAAGGCCGGGCAATACAGATGACGTCGCCGCAACTTGCCACCGGATTGCTGTCCGTTCAGGAAGTGGGTCAGGGCGCGAACCAGCATCTAAGCCAGGCCAATGGGCTGACCCAAACGGGCCACGCCAGACCTCAGATGTTGAGCGTTGATCCACAGATGGTTGCCAAACAAATCAGCATGGCCATTGCCAAACAGTCTGGTGGCGGTCAGGAGAGTTTCAGGATAACCTTGAAGCCCGCTGAACTTGGTCAGGTGGACATCAAGATGCACTTCCTGGCTGAGGGCAAGGTGGCGGCCACGGTGACGGTTGAGAGCGAACGGACGCTCCAGATGCTTCAGCGGGACCAGGGATCACTGGTTAAAATTCTGGAAAATGCCGGCTTTGATGCCGGGGGCAACAGCCTGAATTTTACCCTGAAAGAACAGCAACAGGATATGGGGCAATTTGAACAAGCAGATCGGGACAGTGGGGAAAGCAGTGAACATGATTTCGATCAAATGCCCGCTTTGTCAAACAGCATAATAAGCCACCAGCAAATGAAAATGGCCTATTCAGATAATCTTCTGGATATAAATATTTAACGAAGGACGCAGGATAATGGAAATCAATGCAGCATCAGCCGCCAATTCATCGGTAGCGACAAGGAGTGAGACAAAACTGGCCGATGATTTTGATCAGTTTTTAACCCTCTTGACGACCCAGTTGCAGTTTCAGGATCCGTTGGATCCCATGGACTCAAGCGAATTTACCAATCAGTTGGTATCTTTCTCTCAAGTGGAACAATCCATTACCACCAATAAAAACCTTGAAAATCTCATCAGTCAGACCAAGACTCAGGCCATGTCCAATGCGGTTGGCTATCTGGGCAAGGAAGTGACCATTGAAACGGACAGGGCAGGTTTGCGGGATGGTGTGGCCAAATGGGAATATGGCCTTGAAACCAATTCAGAGGAAACAAAATTGACCGTGACGGATTCCAAGGGCAAGATATTGTTTGAAGGTCAGGGCAATAACAAGGCCGGATTACACGATTTTGTTTGGGATGCCCCGGCAAATACCCCCGATGGTATATATCAGTTAAGTCTGTCTGCTCAGACAGCAAACGGGACAGATGTACAATTTGCCATCTATTCCAAAGGACGGGTGGAAACCATCGAAGCCTTGAACGGTGAAGTGAATTTATCCGTCAACGGCATTTTAACGGCAACCTCAAATATTCAGGCTGTCAAACCATAACTATTCATCTCTGTCGCAGAAGTCGCCAGCTTAATCGCGTAAAACGCTCACAATAATATATCAGACCTGCGGGAATTTTTCCCGGTACAATAAAAGGAGTACGACATGAGTCTTTTCGCATCACTTGCATCCGGCGTATCCGGACTTGGCGCCTTCAGTGCCGCTCTTGGCATGGTTTCAGACAATATCGCCAATCTGAACACCATTGGCTATAAAGAAACCCGGGCGAATTTTTCCACTTTGGTGACGGAATCCAGTTCCTCTACCAGCTATTCACCGGGCGGGGTGCAAGCCTTGCCCCAGAGCCTGATCAGTCGTCAGGGATTGTTGCAATCTTCCACGTCTGCCACGGACCTCAGCATTGACGGCGCTGGTTTCTTCGTTGTCTCCACCCGGGGTGAGCCGGTGAATCCCAATACGGAAATCAGCTTCACCAGAGCGGGGTCATTTACGCCCAACGCGGATGGTTTCCTGAAAAATACGGCTGGCCTTTTCCTGATGGGGGTTCCCCTTGACAGCAATGGCGAGCCACCTGCCAATTTGGTCCTGAGCGGGCTTCAGCCTATCAATGTTTCGAATCTGACCAGTACGGCGGAAGCAACCACAAGCCTGACTCTGCGGGCTAACCTGCAATCATCACAGCCGATTAGTGCGGCGGTGACGGGGGCGACCTATAACTCGGCCACCGTGGCCGGTTCCATGGCTGGGTATGCGGCGGATATAGCTGCTGGTGTCATTCCACCCGTGAATGGGGTAAAGTCTGATTTTCAGACCAATGTACAGGTTTTTGACGCACGCGGGGGCGTTCATACGGTGACATTTGCTGCTTTGCGGCAGGCGGATAATCTGTGGAATGTGGAAATGTTTGTCGATCCGCCCAGTGAAGTAACTTCGGGATTGGCGGGCACCGGACAGATTATCAGTGGTCAGATGGCCTTTAACGGTGATGGTACACTGAATGTGGCGGGGACGACGCCTGCTTTATTAAACCCAGTTACTGTAAACTGGACCGGTGGGGCGAATGCGGGCAATATTACCTTTGATTTGGGGACCGATGGCCTTAGTGATGGCATCACCCAGTTTGCCGGTGATTCGACCCTTATTTCATCTTCCTCCAACGGGGCGACATTTGGTAACGTGATTGGGGTCTCCGTCGACAAGGATGGGGTGATCAGCGCCTTGTTCAGTAACGGTCTGGCTAAAAAGGTTTTTCAGCTTCCGCTCAGCACCTTCCAGAACCCGGACGGGCTGACCCGGCGGCAGGGAAATTCTTATACCGTATCGGACCAATCGGGCAGTTTGAACCTTAAATTTGCCGGGGTCGGCGGGGCCGGATTTGTCGCGCCGCAGACATTGGAGGCCTCGACCGTGGACCTCGCCGGTGAATTTACCAGCCTGATTACCATTCAAAGAGCCTTTTCGGCCAGTACCAAAATCATCACCACAGCGGATGAGATGCTGACCGAATTGAATAATATTAAACGCTAATAAATCAAGTACTTAAAGAGATGGCCGCTTGTGTTTTTCAAGCGGCCTTTTCTATTCTCCGGGCCCGAAAAATCAAATAGATAAAATTTTTATCTATTTTTTATTGCAAATTAACCTCGTTCATTAGGCTTTTTTTAAAGGCTTGGGGATAGTCTGTATCTCATGTGTAAATGTTACCGGAGATTAGTACATAATGAGTAGATTTCAAAATATGTCAGCCGCACCTGTGTTGGGGCCGACAGGCGAACCGCTTACGCTTGCGGATCTGCCACCGACAAATACCAAACGTTGGGTCATACGACGCAAGGCGGAAGTGGTTGCCGCCGTACGGGGTGGGTTGTTGTCGCTGGAAGATGCCTGTAAGAAATATACCCTGTCAGTGGAGGAATTTCTCTCCTGGCAGCGGGCAATTGATAAAGACGGGCTTCTGGGGCTTCGGGTGACCCGGGTTCAGGAGTATCGGGAGAATACATCCCAGAGGCTGGATAATTGATTTAACCAGAACCGCCTGAAATATCAGAAAATTAAAATTAGCCATGGGAAGTGATTCTTATGGTTAATTTTTTTTTGACCTGAAAATTAACTATTTTGGTAAAATCCACTATATATAGTGCTCTTGCGATAAAAAGCACAAGTGGTGGGGGCCTTGCAAACCCTTGGTTTCGGGGATGTCAACATAATTTTCAGCTTAACTAGGCAAAAATTGCCTACCATTAACGTCTTGTTTACTTAATAATTGGTAAACTTAATATAACGTTGAATCAATCTCGCCTTCGGGATGGGGCAGCAGACGCAGATATTAAGTAATATAATTTAAAAAGTATATCAGGAAACGACATTGTGAATGGTTTAGCAGAGTTCTTTAAAACATTGGGCCCGGCCCGTCTGGCGGCAATTGCGACCGTCGCCGCCATTACCATCGGCTTTTTTATCTTTCTATCCATCCGTCTGTCCACACCCAATATGTCTTTATTATATAGCGGATTGGATTTATCGGATTCAGCCAAGATTGTCCAAAGTCTTGAAGCACAGGCCATCCCTTATGAACTGGTCGGGGGCGGCAGCACGATACTGGTGCCGGAAAATCAGGTTAGCCGTATCCGCATATCAGTGGCCGAGCAGGGGCTGGCCAATGGCGGGTCACTGGGCTATGAGCTTTTTGATCGTAGTGACAGTCTCGGCGCCACCAGCTTTGTCCAGAATATCAACCGGGTCAGGGCCTTGGAGGGTGAATTATCGCGGACCATACAATCCATTGATAAAGTGACCAGTGCCCGCATCCATCTGGTTCTGCCTCAACGTCGCCTGTTCAGCAATGAAAACCGCCAAGCCACGGCAAGCATCTTTATCAAATCGAACTCTGGCCGTCTGTCACGCAATCAGATCATGGCCATTCAGAATCTGGTGGCGGCGGCAGTGCCGGACCTGCAACCGGAACGTATTTCCATTGTGGACCAGAAGGGCTCCCTGCTGGCGCGCGGATCGTCCGAAGACACGGCATCCATGATGTCTCTGTCGCTGGAGGAAAAGAAGATTTCTATTGAAAATCGCCTGCGGGGTCAGATCGAAACCCTGCTGGAGAAAACGGTGGCAAGGTCAGGGCAGAGGTCAGTGCCGAACTGGATATGAACCGGATCACCAGCAATTCGGAAATATATGACCCGGATGGTCAGGTCATCCAGTCGGAAGAAAGCCGGGAGAGGACAACCAACAAGCGCGAAAATGCTGATGAAAAGACGGTTTCGGTCAATAACAACCTGCCGGATCAGGATCAGGCTGGGAATGAAGAACCGGCCATCAAGAATCAGTCCAGTGATAATGATACATCAACAATAACCAATTTCCTGAATTCCAAGACAATCAAAACCCAGATACATGAGGCGGGCACCATTAAGAAGATTACGGTGGCTGTGTTGGTTGACGGAACCTATCAGGACGCGGGGGAGGGTAATCCCGCCGTTTATCAGGAACGCAGTGCGGCAGATATTGAAAAGTTGAAAGAACTGGTCCAGTCAACCATTGGCTATGATGAGGAACGCGGGGACAGCGTCCAGATCGTAAATATGCAATTTGCCGCCGTGGATTACGGGGAAGAAAGTGCAGAAACAGGCTTGTTTGATTTCAGCAAGGCGGACATCATGCGCTTTATCGAACTTGGTGGTCTTATGTTGATCGGCATATTGGTGATCTTCTTTGCCCTGCGGCCTCTGATCAAATTCCTCACCTCACCACCGACGACCTATACCCCGCAGATGGCGGCGATTGAAGGGGGGGCGCAGGGGCAATTACCCCCGGGTGAGCAGCAGGCCCTTGCCGCACCTGAAGGCGGGGAACAGGCCGTTTCCCTCGTTGATGAACATGGGCGGCAATTGACCTCCCGCGAGATAGCCCAGCAGACCGGCGCCATTGATTCGGCCATTGATGTTGCGGCGGTTGAAGGAAAAATACAAGCCACTGCCCTGAAGAAAGTCGGGGAGTTAGTTGAACGGCATCCGGAAGAATCCGCAGCGGTCGTCAGAGGTTGGTTGTACGGATAATATGACATGAACAGTGGAAAAATAAGCCGTGTCGCAGAGTTGACGAGCGCGGATAAAGCAGCCGCATTGATGTTGGCGCTTGGGGATGAAAACGGGTCCATAATCTGGAATCTTCTGGATGACGAGGAGGTCAAGGAATTGTCGCTGGCCATGTCCTCGCTGGGGGCGGTTGATTCAAAGGTGATTGAGGAACTGTTCCTCGATTTTGCCAATGATGTGTCGTCCGTTGGCTCCCTGACCGGGAATTTTGATAATACGGAACGGTTGCTGGCCAAGATGTTGTCCGGGGACCGGGTCAATCAGATCATGGAGGAAATTCGCGGCCCTGCCGGGCGTACCATGTGGGACAAGCTGGGCAATGTGAATGAGGTGGTGCTGGCCACCTACCTCAAGAATGAATATCCCCAGACGGTTTCGGTGGTCCTGTCCAAGATCAAACCGGAACATGCGGCGGCGGTGTTAAGTGTTCTGCCCGATGAATTTTCCATGGAAGTGGTCCAGAGAATGTTGCGTATGGAGCCGGTGCAGAAGGATATTCTGGATAAGGTGGAACAGACGTTGCGCACAGAATTCATGAATAATCTGGCAAAAACCAGCCGCAAGGACAGCCATGAAACCATTGCGGAGATTTTCAACTATCTTGACCGGGCCTCAGAGACCCGTTTTCTGACGGCCTTGGAAGACCGGAACCGGGAAAGTGCCGAAAAGGTCCGGGCCTTGATGTTTACCTTTGATGATTTGCAAAATCTGGATGCAACCGGGGTGCAAACCCTGCTCAGGGGCATTGACAAGGACCGTCTGGGTCTGGCTATGAAAGGCTCATCGGACAAGGTTCGGGATATGTTCTTCAGTAATATGTCAGAGCGGGCGGCAAAAATCTTGAAAGAGGATATGGAGGCCATGGGGCCGGTCCGCTTGAAAGATGTGGATGAAGCACAGATGGAAATCGTCAATGTGGCCAAGGATCTGGCAGATAGCGGTGAAATCGTGCTCAATGATTCAAAGAGCGAAGACGAATTAATCTATTAGGATAGGGATTAAACAGGTTATGAGTGCGGTTAGATTTACCTTTGACGATGATTTCGAGAATAGCGGCGGCGGCAGCTTAAGCCAGAAAAAGCTGGAAGAAATGCGCGCAGAGGCTTTTGCACAGGGGCAGGAAGCCGGTCGGGCAGAGGTGTTGGACGGTCTGCAGCAAAGCTGTGAAAGTCTGTTGCAGAATATCGTCACCGCAACGCAGAATCTGGCAGGCCGTCAGGACGAACAGACGGCCCTGATGCATAAGGAAGCTGCGAATCTGGCCTTTACCATCATGCAGAAACTGGCCCCGGCGGCAGTGGAAAAAATACCTCTTGCGGAAATAGAAATTCTGGTGGAGAAATGCCTGCAGTCAAGCCCGCTGGAACCCCGGCTGGTGATCCGGGTGGATGAGGCACTTCTATCCGTCCTTCAGGAAAAAATAGAGCAGATGAAAGCGGCAAGTGGTTATGAGGGACAAATTATTTTGATCAGTGAGCCTATGCCCCATATTTCCGATTGCCGGGTGGAATGGGCCAACGGCGGCGTGGAGCGTGATTTTAACAGTTTGCAGGCGACCATAGAACAGGCGGTTCAGCTTTTTATTGATGCGCCGGAGGTGGTGGCTAATCCTGAAACCGGGCAGATTGACCCGAAAGCCGGGACAATATCGGAAACCATAACCACGTGAAAAGGGATGGCAGAAGCAGAATAAATCTGTTCTGGGACTTTTGCATTTTGTATTTGACGGTAAATATGGTTAATACAGAATAGATTACAGGAAAAAATATTCAGTGATAATGACTTATGACAACCAATTATTAAGGGCTAGCAGCTAATGTCTGATACGGAAAATATGGATTGGCAGGAATTGGATCAAGGCGACGCCACGCCGGATGGCGCCGATACCGCACAGGGCGGGGGCGCGGATGTGGCAGAAGGCGGCGGTGATCTGGAAGCGGTTTTTGATGTTCCGGTAAAGGTGTCCGCCGTTTTGGGCATTACCAATCTGACGGTCAGTCAATTGCTGAAACTGGGATCGGGTTCCATTGTGGAATTGGATCGGAAAGTTGGTGAAGCCATTGATATTTATGTGAATAACCGGCTTGTTGCGCGTGGTGAAGTTGTTTTACTGGAAGAAAAGCTCGGCATTACCATGACGGAAATAATAAAGGGTAACGAATGAATCGATACTTCAAGAGCCGTAACAGATACAGGAAATAAAAAGTGATTACACTTCTTGGAATAGTAGCTGGATTTGGGTTGATTATTTCTGCCATGTTGTATGGTGGCTCACCGGCGGATTTTATCAATCTCCAGTCGGTCTTGATCGTTTTGGGCGGCACCGTGGCGATCACGATCGTCAGTTTTTCCCTGAAAGAGCTGAGGCAGATTCCCGGCGCTTTATGGCGGCTTATGGTCTATACCCCACATGACCCTCAGGAAATTGGTGTGACCATGATCCAGATTGCCGAAAAGGCCCGTTCCGGCGGTATGGTCAGCCTTGAGAAAGTCAGCAAGTCATTTGAAAATGAGCCTTTTCTGCAAAAGGGCCTGGAGCTTACGGCGGACGGGGTCAAGGTTGATGAAATCGAGAATATTCTGAAGCAGGAAATATATTCCACCGTATCCATACAATCAAAGAGCGTTGATCTTCTGCGCCGGTCGGCAGAGGTGGCCCCGGCCATGGGCCTGATTGGTACGCTGGTGGGTCTGGTACAGATGCTGGGCAATCTCAGCGATCCCAGCACCATTGGCCCGGCCATGGCGGTGGCGCTTTTGACCACTTTTTACGGGGCTATTCTGGCTCATATGGTTTTGATCCCCCTGTCCACCAAGGCAGAGCGGAATTCCCATAATGAATCCACCCTGAATTTACTGTATCTGACCGGACTTTTGTCCATCGGGCGGGAAGAAAATCCACGCCGTCTTGAAATGCAGCTTAATGCCATGTTGCCGCAAAAAAACCGGATCAGCTATTATGATTAAGGCCCTGTTATGCGACTAATAATTGTAGGCTCGTTAGGGGGACAGCTGGCGGCAGCGTCACAGATCGCCCTGAACAATGGCGCGAAGGTTATTCATGCGCCCGATGAACAGACGGCCCTGACCCTGATCCGCTCCAAAGGGGCCGATCTTTTGATGATCGATGTGAAATGTGACATCAAGGGCCTGCTGGATCAATTGGCGTCCGAGCATATTTCCACGCCAGCCGTGGCCTGCGGTGTGGGGTCAAATTCCGATGAGGCGGTCGCCGCCATTCGGGCGGGGGCAAAAGAATATATTCCCCTGCCACCGGACCCGGACCTGATCGCCGCTGTTCTGACCGCCATCACCGTTGACGAGCATAAATTCATCTATCGTGACCGTAATATGATGCAGGTTGTCAAGCTGGCCGATCAGATTGCCGCCAGCGAGGCCAGCATCATGATCACCGGCGACAGTGGCACCGGGAAAGAGGTCATGGCTCGCCATGTCCATAACAAAAGCCGCCGCCGGGGTAAGTCTTTTATCGCGGTAAATTGCGCAGCCATTCCGGAAAACCTGCTGGAAAGCGAGCTGTTCGGCCATGAAAAGGGGGCCTTTACCGGCGCCGTGGCCCGGCGGATCGGTAAATTTGAGGAAGCCAACGGCGGCACCTTGTTGCTGGATGAAATCAGCGAAATGGATGTGCGGTTGCAGGCAAAATTGCTCCGCGTCATACAGGAGCGCGAAGTTGACAGGGTTGGCGGTTCCCGTGCGGTCAAGATTGACATCCGGCTGATCGCCACCACAAACCGGAATTTGCAGGAAGCGGTGAAAGAGGGGACTTTCCGCGAAGATCTTTTATTCCGGCTGAATGTAATTAATCTGAATATCCCGCCCTTGAAAGACAGGCCAGAGGATATTCGGGCCTTATGCAAACATTTTGCCATACGTTATGCCGAATTTAACGCCCTGCCGCCGAAGAATGTCACTGACGGCGCGATGAAGGTTCTGATCAATCACAGTTGGCCCGGCAATGTGCGGGAGCTGGAAAATACTATTCACCGGTCCGTTCTGTTGACGGCGGGAAGTGATATTGAAGCCTCTGACATCGTTCTGCCGGACGGTAAGCCCCACATGGAAATTCAGTCCGGATCGTCTTTGGGCGATCAGCAGACACCGGAAGGCACCGAACCGCTTGCGGCGGCGTCCCTGATTGGGCGCACGGTGGCGGATGTGGAAAAAGACCTGATTATTGATACGTTGAAGCATTGTTTGGGTAACCGTACCCATGCGGCAAATATCCTTGGGATTTCCATTCGGACGTTACGCAACAAATTGAATATTTATATGTCTGACGGTGTCAATGTTCCCGGCCCCGGAACGCAGCCCATGCCTAATTTATGAAACCTAACCCTATTAGAAACAGTCACAGCTTATGAGCGATACGGCCACCAGTAATATTTCCGGTTCTACAGGAATTATGGGATATCTTGCCCAGCGGTCCGATATAATCATGGCTGTCGGGGTTGTGCTGATCCTTGTCATTCTGTTTCTGCCCATGCCGCCCTGGTTGCTTGATGTGGCGCTGGCGATTTCCTTTACTTTCTCTGTAACAGTATTGATGACGGTTCTGTTCATTCACACACCTCTGGAATTCAATACTTTTCCAGCTGTTCTGCTGCTAACCACCATGCTCAGGCTGGCGCTCAATGTGGCCTCTACCCGACTTATATTGACCAATGGCCATACGGGGTCAGCGGCGGCGGGGCATGTGATTGAGGCCTTCGGTAATTTTATTATGGGCGGTAACTTTGTTATCGGTATTATCGTCTTTTCCATCCTGCTGATTGTCAATTTCATGGTGATCACCAAGGGGTCCGGACGTATTGCCGAGGTCGCGGCCCGTTTTAGTTTGGACGCCATGCCCGGCAAGCAGATGGCCATTGATGCGGATTTGTCCTCTGGCCTTATTGATGAAGATGCGGCCCGCACGCGCCGGAAAAACCTTGAGGATGAAAGCACCTTTTTCGGGTCCATGGACGGGGCGGCCAAATATGTGCGCGGGGATGCCATTGCCGGATTGCTGATCACCTTCATTAATATCATTGCCGGTATGATTATCGGTGTTGCCCAGAAGGGCATGGGCTTTAGCGAGGCGGCCAATACCTATACTCTGCTGACCGTGGGCGATGGTCTGGTAAGCCAGATTCCGGCTTTGATTGTCTCCACGGCGGCGGGCCTTTTGGTCACGAAAGCCGGGCTGACCGGGCGGACGGATCAGGCCCTGTTCAGACAGTTCGGCAATTACCCCCGGGCTTTGGGGGTCAGTGCGGCCATGTTGATCAGCCTGTCTTTGTTGCCCGGAATTCCGTTTCTACCCTTTGCGGCCCTTGCCGGGTTGCTGGGTATTGCAACGATTGCCCTGACCCGCCAGAAAGAGGAACGTGCCGAGGCCAAATTAAAGGCGGTAAGTGATGAGGAACAAAAGGTTGAACATGTGGAGGAGCCGATTACCACAGCCCTGACCATTGACCCCATCCGCCTTGAACTGGGCTACGGCCTGTTGCCACTGATCAATGATGACAGCGGTATCCGCCTGACCGATCAGATCAAGGCCCTGCGCCGTCAACTGGCAACGGATATGGGCTTTGTCATGCCGTCGGTGCGCATATTGGACAATATGCAACTGCCCGCCAATGGCTATGTGATCCGTCTGAAAGAAACCGACGCTGGCAGCGGTGACATCCGGCCCAATATGTTGTTGGTCATGGACCCGCGCGGGGAGCCGGTGGGTCTGCCCGGTGAGGAAACACTGGAACCGGCCTTTAAACTGCCCGCTACATGGGTGGACAAGAGCATGAAAGAGGAGGCGTCTTTCCGCGGCTATAC
>JAADFR010000184.1 GCA_013152755.1 Alphaproteobacteria bacterium | reverse complement strand
CGCCGCGCTCAAAAGCACCTTCCAACCGCACAATGCCAGCGGGGAGCAGGCTCTTGCCCCCCGTTAAAGCCTTCGCCGCCCCGTCATCAATGATCACAGCGCCGCCCGTGTCAAGGCTGGCCCCGATCCATTTTTTACGGGCGGCCAAGGGATTGCCGGACGCCTGAAACCATGTGCCTTTCGCCCCCTCGAAATATCTTTGTATGGGGGAGGTGGGCAGACCGCTGGTGATCACCATATTGCATCCGCTGGCCACCGCAATCTTGGCCGCTGCAATCTTTGTGATCATGCCGCCCGACCCAAACCCGGTGGAGACCGGCTCCCCGGCCATGGTCTCTATGGATGCCGTAACCTCCGGCACCATATCAATGAATTCCGCCGCCGGATTATTCTGTGGATTGTCACTATAGAGCCCGTCAATATCGGACAGCAGAAACAGGCAATCCGCCCCGCACATGCTGGCCACCCGGGCGGCCAGACGATCATTATCGCCGTAGCGAACCTCATCCGTGGCCACCGTATCATTCTCATTGATCACTGGCACCACATTAAGATCCAGCAGGCGGTTAATGGTGTTGCGCGCGTTCAGATAGCGCCGCCGTTCCTCCGTATCGCCGTAAGTGAGCAGGATTTGCGCTGCCGGAATATCCCGCTTGCCCAACATGGTCCGGTAGGCCGCCGCCAGCTCAATCTGACCCACGGCAGCGGCGGCCTGATTTTCCTCAAGCTTCTTGCTCATGCCCAGATTCAACAGGCGCCGCCCAAGGCCGATGGCCCCGGAAGAGACCAAAATCACCTGATAGCCCCGGTCCCGCAAAAAAGCCACGTCCGCACCAATACCGTCCAGCCAGTCCCGGCGCAATTGTCCCGTGGCTGGATCAATAAGCAGAGCAGAACCGATTTTGATCACCACACGCCGCCAGCTACCGCAATGGCGGGCAATAGGCGAGGTATTTTCTGTTATGTTCGTCATCATCCTGACCCTTAAATAGGCGACCAGTCTTCATTTTCAGCGACATAATCGAGGGGGGCTTCCGGCGGGCGTTTAGCCCGGTCGATATTTTTCAGCAGGGCGCGCAACATGGCACCTGTCCCAAAATGGGTCACTGCGGAAATGGGCACAATAGGCGAATCTGTGACAGCGCGTAACTCCTTGGTCAGCATATCTATCAATTCTTCATCCAGCGCATCACATTTGTTCAGGCCAATGACCTCCGGCTTTTCCGACAGGCCGCCGCCGTAAGATTTCAGCTCATGGCGGATGGTTTTATAGGCTTCTGCCACATCTTCGCCGGTGCCGTCGATCATATGTAATATGGTGGTACAGCGTTCAATATGGCCCAGAAAACGATCGCCCAAGCCGTGGCCCTCATGGGCGCCCTCAATCAGGCCCGGAATATCGGCCACAACAAATTCCCGCTGGTCCACATAAACAACGCCCAATTGGGGTTTCAGGGTGGTGAAGGGATAATCAGCAATTTTCGGCTTGGCCCGGGATATGGCCGACAGGAAAGTTGACTTGCCCGCATTGGGCAGACCCACAAGCCCCGCATCAGCCATGAGTTTCAGGCGCAGCCAGACCCACATTTCCTCAGCAGGCCCCCCGGGTGTGGTGCGGCGCGGGGCCTGATTAACCGATGATTTAAAGGCCGCATTACCGGTGCCGGGATGGCCGCCTTCCAGCATCATGACCACCTGACCTTCTTGGGTCAAATCGGCCAGCATCACGCCGTATTCCTCATCAAAAATCTGGGTGCCAACGGGTACTTTCAGATAAACATCGGCCCCGGCGGCCCCGGTGCGGTTACGGCCCATGCCATGACCGCCGCGTCCGGCCTTGAAATGTTGCTTGTAGCGAAAGTCAATCAGGGTGTTCAGCCCGCCCACGGCCTCTATCAATATGTGACCGCCGCGCCCGCCGTTGCCGCCGTCCGGCCCGCCGAATTCCACGCATTTCTCACGCCGAAAGCTCAGGCAGCCATCGCCGCCCCCGCCTGCCTTCAAATAGATTTTGCTTTGGTCAAGAAATTTCATGTCACGCAGTCTATATATAAAATGGAAAAAGGGGAATGAAAATCATTCCCCTTTCAGAATTGGTCGTCCGGAATTTTAAGCGGTGTTTTTAGGCGTCATCAACACAAACAAAACTGCGTTTCTGCTTGCCTTTATAAAAACGAACCTTGCCTTCCGTCAGGGCAAACAGGGTATGATCCTTGCCCATGCCAACATTGGTTGCCGGATAGAATTTTGTCCCGCGCTGGCGAACAATGATATTTCCGGGAATAACAACTTCACCGGCATATTTTTTCACACCAAGGCGCCGACCAGCTGAATCGCGGCCGTTATTGGTACTACCGCCTGCTTTTTTATGTGCCATCGTTGCTTCTCCTTAGGATTTCTTGGCCGCAGGTTTTTTCGCTGCGGTTTTTTTCGGGGCTGCGGCCTTTTTAGGGGCGGCTTTCTTCGCGGCTGGCTTTTTCGCCTCGGTCTTCTTGGGCGCGGCCTTTTTCGCTACGGGTTTCTTGGGCGTATCTTCGCTCTTAGCGGGGGCCGCCTTTTCAGGGGCCACTTTCGCAGGGGCTGCTTTCTTAGGCGCAGCCTTTTTAGCGGCAGCTTTGCCAATTTCAAGAATACGCAGAACCGTCTGTTCCTGACGGTGACCATTTTTACGGCGATAATTTTGCCGGCGCTTTTTCTTGAAAATAATAATTTTTGCGGCCCGGGACTGCTCCAGAATTTCAGCGGTCACAACCGTACCTGAAATTGTCGGGGTGCCCACTTCAACGCCCTTGTCTGTGCCGACCATTAAAACATGGTCCAACGTTATCTTGGCACCGGCGTCACCGTCCAGCTTTTCAACTTTAATTACATCACCCGCCGCAACTTTATATTGCTTTGCGCCGGTTTTGACGACTGCAAACATATCTGTTTCCTTATTATATCTTCTGGTCATAGCCGGTAACTGATCAGCATCAGTATTTTCAGACCGGGATATGACGAATGTCATCTTTTTCTGTAGGGACTCATATGGACCGCACAGGAAAGTGGCCGAAATATAGCGTTCGCAGGCCTTCTGTCAAGGGATTTTATGCTTTTCATGCTAATATAATTGACAGGGGTCAAACACAGGTGCAGGTTGATCTTATATTATAGTGTCATGATAACAGACAGGAGACGGGAAAATGTCAAAAAAGGTAACATATATCGTCGGTTATGACGGCGGCGAGCTGAGCATGCGGGCCGCAGAGTTGGCCGTGGACAAGCTGAAAATACGGGGCGGCGGCACATTACTGCTGGCCTATGTTGTGGACTGGTCTGAATTTGAGGTCATGTCGGTCGAAGAACTGGCCGTCCGCCACAGCCAGCATATGGAACAGCTGGAAAGTGCCGAAAATGATATTATGGTCCCGGCCCGTGAGAAACTGGCCACAGACGGGATCACTATTGAAACCAATGTTCAGGTCGGCCATGCGGCGGACATTATTTCCGCACTGGCCGAGGAACATAAGGCGGACCAGATTTTTATCGGCCATAAAAGCAGCGGCTTTCTGGCCAAGCTGGGTCTGGGCAGTGTGGCCTATAGCATCCTGCAAAAAGCCAAGGTTCCGGTAACCGTCGTACCCTAGGCCCTAAAAACCATAGCTGAGCGACAGCTTTATATTCCGGCCCGGCATGGGGAGCAGGTCTTTCAGGAAAGACGTATGTTGGCGGCGTTCCGCGTTGCTCAGGTTTTTACCCTGAAGCCGGACGGTCAAATCCCTGTCCTCGCCATAAGGCCGCCAGGACAGGTCCAGACTGAATTCCGTATAGCCTTTCGTCGCGACCTCATTAACCGCCAGACGGTTTTGATCATCCACCAGCCTGACCTTGCCCGCAATGTCAAAATATTGGCTTTCATATTCAAGGCCCAGATTGGCGCTTTTGGCCGGAATACGGGGCAGGGACAGGCCGCTTCCTGTGAATTCGGCCCGCACAATATCACCGGATACGATTAGTGTAAGTCCCTTATCTCCCGCCGTATAAAGCAGATAGTTGCCCTCCATCTCCGCGCCGTAAAAACGGGCATCCCTTTGGCGAAATTCAAGAATATTCAGCCCGTCCCGCACTTGCCCGGTAAAATCTTCAGAAATAAAATTATCATACCATGTGTGGTAAATATTCAGGCTGGCCGTCAAGCGCTCGCTTTCCTGTTTCAGGGTCAATTCCAGACTGGTGGCTCTCTCACTGGTCAATGATATATTCCCCACCTCAAAGGCGCTGGTGGCCAGATGGGGGCCATTGGAAAAAAGCTCCTCTGCCGTGGGGGCCCGTTCTGTACGGCCCAAGGACAGTCCGATCAGGCTGTCTTCAGTCAGGTGATAAGCCACCCCGGCCGAAAGACTGATATTATTAAAACGGCGTTTAATATTCAGGCTTTTATTTTCAGTGGTCTGATGATCAAACCGGGCGCCAAATTCCACCGTGAACGGGTCCAGACTGATTTCCTCCACGGCAAAGATCCCCCATTGCAGGGTTTTGGTAGGCGGAACAAAGGCCTCATCGCCGATAGCTTCAAATTCACGGCTGCGAATTTGCAGCCCCATGGACCCATGCAACCGGCCAACCTCTTGCTGAATTAATTCAAGGCGGCCTTCCCAGCCGTTATTCAGAAAGACCGTCCCCACATTGGCCCCTTCCAGTTCCGTATGTTTGTAATCGGCATAACCAAACCGCAAACGGGCTTCTTCAAAAATCAGAAAATCCTGCTCAATATTGCTTTTCAGGTCAAAGCGTTTTTGGTCAAGATCGATACGGACTGGCGGCTGCTCTCCCGTGGGAACACCGTAATTGCTTTTGTTGATGCTGTAGGAAACCCCAAACAGGGACTCTTGCCCGATCCAACTCACGCCAACTGCCCCGCCTTTGTTATCCACATCGGAATTCGCCACCGTGCCCACGGTGCCGTCACTGCCATCCAAAGCCCGCAAATAAGTACTTTTAGCTGGCCCCGGAATGTCATAATCTGCCGATCGGCGGAAAAACCCGTCCAGATGCAGGACAACAGCAGACGCATTGGTCTCGGAAAGTTTGGCATTAACCGCCGCCCCGCCGGAATAATCATCGGCAACTGTTTCATAACCCACTCTGGTCCGGCCCGAAATACTGTCCCCCGGTATGATGTCCGGAATCCGGCCATCAATGATATTCACAACCCCGCCCACCGCATTGCTGCCATAAAGCAACGTGCTGGCCCCACGCAAAATCTCAATCCGTTCCGCCGTCAGCGGATCAATCGCCACCGCATGATCCGGTGATGTGCTGGAGGCATCAATGCTGCCGATACCATTGGTCATTATCCTGATCCGGTCACCGCCAAGACCCCGAATGACCGGACGGCTGGCTCCCGGTCCGAAAAAGGTAGAGGAAATCCCCGGAATACCGGACAAAGTTTCGCCTATTGTCGGCTCCATACGCTGTTCAAGCTGATCCAGATTGAGCAGATTACTGCCCTGCAAGACATCAAGGCGGGCCTTGACATGGGGGGCACCGGTAACAAAAATTTCCTCCATTTCATGGTCATGCTTATGGGGATTTATGTCATGGGTATCGGCATAAAGGGGGGATAGAGACAACAGAAGTGCACCTGTTGCCGCAAAAGAAGCTGAAAAAAACGTCACTATATTTTGCCTTCTAAACTTTATTGAGTCGAAAGCATAATGTTATAATGTATCACAAATATCAAGTGATATTTTATGACAGGTTTTAACGTCTATTCGTCCAATATCAGGCGATCAATCAGAGCATAGGCGCTGGCGGAATTCCAGTGGGCGGAACCGGTCATAAGACCCATTTGACGGCCTTTCTTATTGATCAGGATGGTGGTGGGATAACCAATGGTTTTCATCTTTGTGCCAAGGATGCCCTTTTCATCATAATAGAGATCAAGATTCTTGACCCCGATCTTGTCAAGGAACATGCGAGATTTTTTCAGGCCGCCCTGATCCACGGAAATGAGAACCACCCGGAAATCATCGCCGCCCCGGGCTGCCTGCAGCGAATCAAGATCGGGCATTTCCTCTCGGCAGGGAAAGCACCATGTGGCCCAGAAATTCACCAGTAGGGTTTGCCCCGGATTTTGCGCCACAATATCATTAAGGGTCATGTCATTGCCTGCCTCATCCTTGATCATCACATCAGGAATGGCGGGCCGTTCGGGATAGGTGCGGAACAGTACCTGGCCACCCTTCATGCTGCTGTCCACAATGATTATTTCAGCTTCGCGCGGGGCCTGTGCCACGTCCTCTGGGCCAAGCAGAAACAGCCCGCCAAGCAAAACGCCCACAAAGGCCACAATCATCAAAAGATTTTTTGTCATATTTTTTCTTACTATTTTTCCCTAGCCAATCCCTAAAATAGGGTCGCGAGGGAAAATACACAAGGCCCGAACGTTCAGTTTTTTGTGATCTGTCGGATACAAAGACCGCATAACGCTTGCCTATGGGGCTGGATTATCGTATTTCATAATCAAAATTACGATAATGGGCATCCATCATGGCATCAGAAGAAAAGACCACCGCAAACAGCCTCTGGGGCGGCAGATTCGCCGTAGGCCCGGCGGAAATCATGGAAAAGATCAATGCCTCTATTGATTTTGACAAGATTCTTTATGCTCAGGATATTCGAGGGTCAAAGGCCCATTGCCGTATGCTCATGGCGCAAAATATCATTTCCGCCAAAGACGGCGAACAGATTCTGACCGGGCTGGATCAGGTAAAGGCAGAGATTGAGGCCGGAAATTTCACCTATGATGCCAAGCTGGAAGACATCCATATGCATGTGGAATCCCGGCTGACCGAAATCATTGGGGAGGCCGCCGGACGGCTCCATACCGCCCGGTCCCGTAATGATCAGGTCGCCACCGATTTTAAATTATGGGTCCGGGATGCCATGGATCAGATGGATCTGGCCTTAAAAGCCCTGCAAACGACTTTGGTCGCCAAGGCCGAAAAGAATGCCGATGTTATCCTGCCCGGCTTCACCCATTTGCAATCGGCCCAGCCGGTAACGTTCGGCCATCACCTGCTGGCCTATTTCGAGATGTTCACCCGGGACCGGGACCGGTTGCGGGATGCGCGCGGGCGGCTGAATGAATGTCCGCTGGGTGCGGCAGCGCTGGCCGGAACCTCATTCCCCATTGACCGTTTTTTGGTGGCCGATGATCTGAAGTTCAGGAAACCCACCGCCAACAGTCTGGACAGTGTATCAGATCGGGATTTTGCCCTTGAATTTCTGAGCATTGCCGCCATTTGTGCCACCCATGTTTCGCGTCTGGCCGAGGAAATCGTCCTCTGGTCCTCTGCCCAGTTTAATTTCATTGCCCTAAGCGATAAATTCACCACCGGGTCATCCATCATGCCCCAAAAACGCAATCCCGATGCGGCGGAGCTGTGCCGGGCCAAGGTCGGGCGGATCATTGGCGCTTTAAACAGTCTGCTGGTGGTGATGAAGGGGCTGCCGCTGGCCTATAGCAAGGATATGCAGGAGGATAAGGAGGCCACTTTTGACGCCGCCAATGCCTTTGCCCTGATCATCGCGGCCATGACCGGTATGATTGACGATATGACCGTTAACGAGGACAGCATGACGGCCTCTACCCAAAATGGCTTTATCACCGCCACCGACCTTGCCGACTGGCTGGTGCGGGTGCTGAATATGCCGTTCCGCAGGGCCCATCATGTGACCGGCACGCTGGTCGCCTTGGCCGAAGACAAAGGCTGTGATCTGGACGGGCTCACCTTGGCCGAAATGCAGGGCGTAGAGCCAGAAATCACGCAAGATGTCTTTACCGTACTGACGGTGGAAAGCTCGGTCGCCAGCCGGACAAGTTTTGGCGGCACCGCCCCGGATCAGGTCCGCGCCCAAGTCAAAGCCGCGCAAAAGCGCATTGAATGACCCGCATTGAATAGAGAGGCAAATATAATGCATAAAATTATCCTTCTTGTCTGTGTGGCCCTATTGTCCCTTGGGCTTGCGTCCTGCGGTAAGCGCGGCGATTTGTTGCCGCCGCCCGGTTATGAAACACCTGAGAAATAAGCCAAAGAAAGAGAAAGACGACACATGGATCATTTTGGCTTCAAACAGGGTGAAATATATGCAGAGGATCTGCCCGTCAGCGCCATTGCGGCGCAGGTAGGCACGCCCTTTTACTGCTATTCCACGGAAACTCTGATCCGCCATTATAATGTGTTCAGTCAGGCCTTTTCCGGCCATGACTTTCTGCTCTGCTATGCCGTGAAGGCCAACACCAATCAGGCCATTATCAAGACGCTGGCCGATCAGGGGGCCGGGGCCGATGTGGTATCCGAGGGCGAATTACGCCGGGGGCCCTGAAAGCCGGAATACCGCCAGAAAAGATCGTCTATTCCGGGGTTGCCAAAACAAAGCAGGAAATGCATTTCGCCCTTGAGCAAGGTATTTTCCAGTTCAATGTGGAATCCGAGCCGGAACTGCATCAGCTCAGCGCGGTCGCAAGTCATATGGGCAAGACGGCGGCCATTGCCTTTCGCATCAATCCCGATGTGGACGCCAAAACCCATGCCAAAATTTCCACCGGAAAATCAGAAAATAAATTTGGCATCCCCCTCAGCCGCGCCCGCGACATATATGAGACGGCGGCAAAACTGCCCGGTATCCGGGTACAGGGCGTTGACCTTCATATTGGCTCCCAGCTGACTGATCTCGCCCCCTTTGCCGAGGCCTTTCAACGCATCGTCACGCTGGTGGAAGACCTGCGGGCGGACGGCCATGATATTTCGGTGATTGACCTTGGCGGCGGTTTGGGCATTCCTTATGATCGGGAAAGCTCTAAGCCGCCTTTGCCTACGGAATATGGTCAGATGGCAAAGCGGATTATCGGTCATCTGGGCTGCAAGATTATCATTGAGCCGGGGCGGCTTCTGGTGGGGAATGCGGGGATTCTGGTATCTAAAGTTATTTATGTGAAGCAGGGCGAAAACCGGAAATTTCTGATCATTGATGCGGCCATGAATGACCTTGTCCGACCCAGCATGTATGATGCCTATCACGAGATTGTGGCGGTGAAAGAACATGAGGGGCCAACCAGCCCCTATGACATCGTGGGACCGGTTTGCGAGACCGGCGATACCTTTGCCCGTGACCGCGATCTGCCGGACCTGAGTGCTGGCGATCTGGTGGCGATCCGGTCTGCGGGGGCTTATGGGGCGGTGATGTCATCCACCTATAATACCCGCCGCCTTATCCCGGAAGTCTTGGTAAAAGGCGGAAAATATGCCATTATCCGGGCCAGACCCACTTATGAAGACATCATTGGACTGGATGAACTGGCGGAATGGCAGGACTAGAAGACCCCACAGCAGATAAAAAGACAGCCCTCGTATCCGGATTGCTTCAGGCGGTTTCCCTGTATCTTGTCTATCTGGCCCTGTCCCTGACCGACCTGTGGGGTTTGCTCCCGTCCGCCATGCAAGTGATCACATACGGGCTTTTGGCCCTTGCCATGATATATTGTATTATGAGGGGGCTTATGGCCCGGGTGCGCTGGCCGCTGCGCCGCAGCCTGAAAGCCATAATCCTGTCCAGCCTGTCACTGGCCATGGCCGGGGCCTTGGCCGGACCGGACAGTAAAAGACTGCTGGAAATCGCGGTAAAGCCCCAGGGTATCTTTTCCTATCCCGCCCCCGAAATTAGCATGATGGTCACACCGCCGGACTACAGCGGACGGGCGGAATTTTCGGAAATCCTGATGCCCGGAAATGAAAAAGCATCAGGCCTAACCCCTATTCCGGAAGGCAGTAGAATTACCATTCGGGCCGCGAATATGGCTTATGCCCCCCTGTTAATAGCCGGGAAAAGACCCCTACATTTCCAGCCCTCGCCCGACGGTGGCTATACGGCAGCCTTTGATCTGACCGATGAAATCAGCTGGCAGGTCAGGGAAGGCACCCGTAAAATTGGCGAATGGCCGATTTTTATGATGGAGGATATGGCCCCGATCATAAAAAAAGCTGATTTTCAACAGATCATGACCGGGGCGGGTCTGTTCAGCCTGACGCTTGATCTCAGCGATGATTACGGCCTTGATAAAGTGAGCGTTGGCGTCATGGCGTCGGGGGCTTCTGATAAGGCTTTATCTGATCGGACGGAACTGGCTATTTCAGGCATCAAGACCTATTCCGGTCGTATGTATATCGGCCTTGGGACATCGGACTTCGCCGGCAAGCTAGTTGACCTCATCATCGAAGCCAGAGATCAGGCCGGACAGAAACAAACCAAAATAATCTCCGGGATCACCCTGCCCGAACGGGAATTTTCAAACCCCCTCTCCCGCCAGATTATGGAAATCCGCACAGCAATAAAAGCTCATCCGGATCAGCGAAAACAACAGGCCCGGCGGCTTATGGCCCTTGGCCTTGCGCCCGATGACGGACGAACGCCCGCCATCTATTATATGGCGCTGCGGACCGCATATTGGCGGCTGACCAATGCCAAAGGGCCTGATGATATAAATAATACGCGCAAGATTCTGTGGGATTTGGCAAATCGCATGGACGGGGGCGAGCGGGGACAATTCAGCGATGATATGCTGGCCCTTCTGGCATCCTTGAAATTGTCGCTCTATCAGCATCAGGATATAAAGGACGTTAAAAAACAGCTTCAGGAGATTGATAAAAAGATCATATTCTTCAAACGGCATAATCCGATGAATGATGAATATGACATTAAGGAGATGAGGGTCCTATACAGCAAAATCCTGAAATATCTCTTCCAAAAAAAGTTTGATCAGGCCATCCCGCTGGTGTCTTACCTTGAACGGGGCTTTATCTATCATGACCGGGGGATTTTATCGGGACAGGGCTATGCCCGTTTCAAGGTCGTCAGCCTTGCCCGGAAACAGATAGATGTCCTTGAAAAAACCCAGCGGCAAATCATGTCTTTCGTTTTTAAAAACGCCGTCCCGTTAGAGGTTGCCAGCCTGATCGTTAAAAAGAATGATGCGTCGGATTCGATGGCGGCCAATCTGAGCAACAAGTTTAGAAACTGGATTTCTATACAGAAAAAACTGGGGGCATCCGTTGCCCGTCTGGGCGAAATACTGGAAAAGGGCGGCATTGACACCACAAGCCTGACCGCAGCGGCCCGCACCCTTGCCCATGATACCGCCCAGAGCATGGAAGCCGGAGATTTGAGCACAGCTTCCGCTAACCAGAGTCAGATTATGACCCTGTTGAAAAGTCTGAGAAAAAGGCTGGACCGGGAACATTTGTATAATTTTGCACGGCCCACCGACTAAAAGAGTCAGGATTCTTTACACTTATCCACAATCAGGAAAATTTCCCCAACCCCTTGGATCTTATAAAGAAAAAGATCCTAGAGAAATATTGTCCATCTATTAACTGTACTATTTTACACCAGTTCAGGTTTCTCAGGATCCCATATAACAGAATCTGTAAATAATTTTTACAGTTTACTAAGATAATTGCACCCTGTCCGAGAAGGTTAATGCCCAAAAACGTTAGGATTTATGGCTTTGCGGTAGGTTGGCACTATTTTTGCTTTCCTTTATAATCAAGTAACATAATAATTAAGGAATGAAAATGATTATCAAATTTAAACATCTATTACTTGTCCCTTTATTTGGGCTCATATTGTCAAGTAATGCTCTCGCGGTTGTTCTCATAGGAGATACTATTTTGACAGGCACCAATGGTCTGATAAATGTAACGGAACGCCAGTCTGAAATCGGTCTTGAGTATGCTTTGGATATTATTACAGAACCATCAGAAATTTCTGTTTATTCTTTCGCTGTATCCACCAATACAGCGGCTGAAAGTAGCTTTACAGTCGGCACTTATAGACGTGGTTGGGCTGGAGAACAACTTACCCCTAATGCATGGAACACGATGTTTGGCTCCAGTGTAGGGTTATTCAGTTCCTTTTTTGCTGGTGACCTCTATGCTAACTATTTTAAAATGATGGATGGTAGCTCTATTACAGGTGCATCCGATGAATTTTTTCAATTTTATCACGGGAGAGGTTTCGCAGCGTCCCAATTCGTCGCCCTTAATGCCAACAACGGTGTTATAAGCCAAAGCCTGCGCACCGCCAATGTGCCAGAACCCGCCCCTCTTGCCCTGCTTGGCCTGGGTTTGATGGGACTGGGTCTGATGAAGAAACGTCGAAAATAATAATATAATCCTATCCTGTTTGAATAATACGGGCGGTCTTCGGACCGCCCGATGTACTTGGACCGTAATCTCCGCTATCATGCCGCGATAGATAAAACAAAAATCATCCGGCAACTTCATGAATATATCCCCACATATCATCACCCGTTTTGCCCCCAGCCCCACGGGTCACCTGCATCTGGGTCATGCCTATTCCGCCCGGCGCGCCCATGACTTTGCGCAGGCCCATGGCGGAAAATTCCTGCTCAGGATCGAAGATATTGATCAGGGGCGTTGCAAGCCGGACTATGAGGATGCCATATATGAAGATCTGGCATGGCTTGGCCTGAGCTGGGAAACACCCGTGCGCCGCCAATCGGACCATATGGATGATTATACTGCCGCGCTGGATATATTGGCCGCAAAAGGTCTGCTGTTTCCCTGTTTCTGTAGCCGAAAGGACATTCGCCAAGAAATAGAAGATAGTGGCCGCGCCCCTCATAGCCATGAGGGCCCCCTCTATCCCGGCACCTGCCGCAAGCTCGGCAATGCAGAACGGCAGGAAAAGATTAAAAACGGCCTACCCTATGCCCTGCGTCTTGATATGAAAAAATCACTGGATTTGGTGGGAGAGACAACCCTGTCTTGGACGGATATAGAAGCCGGGGAGCAAGTGGCCACCCCGGAAATTTTGCGCCAGACCATGGGCGATGTTGTGCTGGCCCGCAAGGACATTCATACCAGCTATCACCTGTCGGTGGTGGTTGATGATCACCTGCAAAATATCAGCCATGTGATCCGGGGTAAAGATTTGTTTCAGGCCACCCACATCCACCGTCTGCTACAATTCCTGCTGGGCTATAAAACACCGCTATATCTGCATCACGACCTGCTGACCGACGACAAAGGCTGGCGCTATGCCAAGCGGGACAACAGCAAAACCCTCAGAATGATGCGGGAGAATGGCGAGAGCGTCACTTTTTAGGGTAGGCAGAATACCGCCTACCCATATTAACATCTTACTTTTGGCGTTTTCTCATGATGCCCAAGCCTAACAGGCCCAGACCAAGCAGGGCAAGGGGAGCGGGCTCTGGCACAGTGCCATATCTTAAATTGTCATAGACTACCGTGTAATCATTCCCCACATTTTTAGCATTCAGAATGACGCCGCCAAAATGGTCCACATCACCAGACGTATCAGAATATACCAAGGTACCATTAAGATAATATTCTATGGCTGTTCCGGTTGCCATAAACATCAGGTTATTAAACTCACCCACATTGAACAAAGCTCCTGTCGGATATTGCCAACCATTATTGTCCCATACGGATAGCCCCATTGTTCCATGATATTCAATTATCGGCCATCCGCCAATGGCATCTGAAGCCTGATGACCAATTGCCCATATTCCACCGTATCTTTGATCCAAAGTCCATGTTGGATCAATAAACATGTCAATGGACAGGATATTGGACGATTCAATATTCATCTGCATACCCTGCGTGTTATGAAAACCACTTGCCACAAGGTCATTGCCCAGAATAGTCATTTCCAACTGATTAGAGACAATTTTAAAGTCAGCCGGTGCACGCCGGTCTACTGACCAGCCTGCCAATGAATCTCCATTGTTGAACTCTGTCGTAACAACACCCGCCAAAGCCAGGCTTGGTGACGATACCAAAAGAGAAAATATTATTATTTTTACAAACTTCATTTTCTTTCCTTAAAAGATGTGATGAAAACCCAAACTCATTAGAATAGTCAATGTTCAATAAGCAATTTTCGTGCCATAGTGGTGAATGGCTCAAACACTACACCCTTAACTTGTTAAATAATATTTTGGTGCGCACAGCTGTAAAGAATCCTGACGGTTTGTCAGGATTCTTTACAATCTCATATGTTTAGAATTAAAAATATTTAGGCGAATAATCAGTCTTTTTTTCTAATTCTTCGCTTTTTCACTGCCGCTTTGGTCAGGTCGGATACGGCGACCCATGCTTCGTTGGGGACCAGAACGCTCATGGCATAATGGGCGATTTTCCAGTCATTGCCCTCTTTCAGCAAAACCCCGGTACCGCGAAACAGGCCCCATTTTTCCGATTTTGTAATCTCATCTATCCAGGCAACTTTGTGGCCCGGCGCAAAGGCAATATGACGTTCCTGTGGCTGGTAAGTCCAACCCGTACCCCCTTTGAAGCGTTCATGGACATATTCGGTAAAATCAGGCTTGAGCGGCCAGCGTTCCCAATCATCGGTGCCCATAAAAACGCCCTCTACAGTAAAATAACCAAGATAGCGTTTTTCATCGGCCTGTGCCGCCGCATCATGGAAGCCATCCATCACCGCCGTTATGGCTGCTCTGTCATCGGACGCAATGGCCGGGGCCATACCAACAACCAATATTAAAGAGATTACACAGATAATTTTTTTCATTTGAAATTCTCCTGTTCCGCCTTTTTTTCCATAACCCGAAATAGCAATCCGGGGAAAAACCGCTTGAGCATCAAGGCGGCTCGTTCCGGTAATTGAGACACCACGATTTCCTTTTTGCCCCGGGCGAGCCCGCGCGTTATGATTTTTGCCGCTTTGGTCACATCCATGCCCCCTTTAATGTCATCATCCATGGCGGCATAGCGGCTGCCGTCCCCCTTCAGGGCATTCTCGGAAACGGCGGTTTTGATAAAGCCCGGCGTGATGCAGGTGACCTGAATATTATGCCGGTGAACCTCGGTCCGCAGGGCATCAAAAAAGCCCATCATGGCGTGTTTGGCGGCGCAGTAAGCCGTGCGGGACGCCACACCGACCTTGCCCGCCACGCTGGCGGTTACGGCAATATGGCCGCTTTTACGGGCAATCATCGCAGGCAAAACCAGCTTGGTCAGGGCAATTTGACCGAACACATCCACCTCAAACAGCTTCCGATAGGTGCTCATATCCGTATCAATACAATAGGACCGCTGGCTAATGCCCGCATTATTAACCAGCAGATCAATATGGCTGAAATGATCCAGAACCTGTTGCACCGCGCCGGGCAGAGCGCTCTCATCGGCCATGTCCAGCGGCAGAACCAAAGTATCACTGGCCCCCGCCGCCTGCGTAGCCCCGGCCACCCGTTCGAGTTCACCTTGCCTGCGGGAAGACAAGACCAGCTTAGCCCCCTCCCGCGCCATTTCCATGGCCAGAGCTTCCCCAATACCCGATGATGCCCCGGTGATCCAAACAACTTTGTCCTGATACATATTATCCTCCCTTATTATCACCTTCACTATAAGTGAAACAGGGGGAAGCTCAACCTAAAAAGGATAGCTGTTATGGCGGCGGCCGACCATGTCGGCCACATCGGCCATGATGTCAGTCATCTGATAATTTTTCGGCGTATAAATACGAGCAACACCCATATCCAGCAGGATTTTCTCATCCTCCTTCGGGATAATACCGCCGACCACCACCGGCACCGCGCCAAGGCCGGCCTGATCCATCAAATCCATAACCTGCCGTACCAGCGGAATATGGGAGCCGGACAATATGGACAGACCAACCGCATGAACCTTATGCTCCAATGCCGAGGAAACAATCTCAGCCGGGGTCAGGCGGATGCCGTCATAAAAAACCGCCATGCCCGCCTGTGCGGCCCGGACCGCGATCTGTTCCGCGCCGTTGGAATGACCATCAAGGCCCGGCTTGCCCACCAGAAACCGCAACTGCCCGCCAAGGGTCTGAGAGATTTCGCCAATTTTGGCACGAATATCGGCATATTTCTCGTCATCTTCCAGCGCGCCGCCAACCCCGGTCGGGGCGCGATATTCGCCGAATACTTCCCGCAAAGCCTGCCCCCATTCACCGGTGGTGACCCCGGCCCTGGCCGCCGCAATACTGGGCTCCATGATGTTGCGGTCCGATTCCGCCGCCGCTTTCAGGTCGGCAATGGCCTTGGCCACCGCCCCGTCATCCCGGTTTTGCCGCCAGTCATTAAGCCGGGCGATCTGCTGCGCCTCGGCCTTTGGGTCCACGGTCATGATACCGCCGTCCCCGTCGGACATAAGGGGCGAGGGCGCGGTTTCCACAAAGGCATTAACCCCGACCACGGTCTGCTGCCCGCTTTCAATGGCCTGAAGCCGCGCACTATTGGCCGCCACCAGCAGGTTCTTCATATAGGAGCTTTCCACCGCCGCAATGGCCCCGCCCATATCCTCGATGCGTTTGATTTCGGCGCGAGTTTCAGCCTTCAGGCTCTCCACCTTTTCCGCCATGACCGTGGAGCCGTCAAAAATATCACCATATTCCAGAAGGTCCGTTTCCATGGCCATGATCTGTTGCAGGCGCAGGGACCATTGCTGATCCCAGGGCCGGGGCAGACCAAGGGCCTCATTCCACGCGGGCAATTGCACCGCGCGGGCGCGGGCGTTTTTACTTAAAACCACCGCCAGCATTTCTATCATGATCCGGTAAACATTATTTTCCGGCTGTTGTTCGGTCAGGCCCAGCGAATTGACCTGTACCCCATAGCGAAAACGGCGGTATTTTGGGTCCTCTACCCCGTAACGCTCACGGGTGATCTCATCCCATAATTCCACAAAGGCCCGCATCTTGGCGATTTCCGTGACAAAGCGCAGGCCCGCATTGACAAAAAAGCTGATTCGGCCCACCACTTTGGGGAAATCTTCCTCAGCCACTTGCCCGCCCGCCCGGATGGCATCCAGCACGGCAATAGAGGTCGCCAGCGCAAAAGCCAGCTCCTGCGTTGGGGTCGCGCCCGCTTCCTGAAGATGATAGCTACAGACATTGGTTGGATTCCAGCGCGGAATTTCTTTATAGGTAAAGCTGATCACATCGGTAATCAGCCGCATGCTTGGCTCCGGCGGGAAAATATAGGTGCCCCGGCTGAGATATTCCTTGATAATATCATTCTGTACCGTGCCGGAAAGCTTGGAGCGGTCCACGCCCTGTTCCTCTGCCGCCGCCACATAAAGCGCCAATAACCACGGGGAAGGCGCGTTGATGGTCATGGAAGTATTCATCTTGGCCAGCGGAATGTCTTTGAACAAAGTCCGCATATCGCCCAAGTGACAAATGGGCACCCCCACCTTACCCACCTCGCCGCGCGCCAGGATGTGATCGCTGTCATATCCGGTCTGTGTCGGCAGGTCAAAAGCCACCGACAGGCCCGTTTGGCCTTTCTTAAGATTCGTCCGGTATAATTCATTAGATGCCGCCGCAGAGGAATGCCCGGAATAGGTTCGGAAAAGCCACGGCCTGTCTTTTTCAGGTTTTTTTAAGTCCGGCATAGGGTTTACTCCAATGAAAGTGACCAAATGGGTCCGAAAATAAAATATAATTACCCTCTGGACCTTTTTTAAGAAATAATATAATTATTATTGCGGTGCAACATAAATTTCATATTTGCTCTTGCTATGACCCTAATTTAACCGGATTGAGGATAAAATGACAGAACAGACTGAAAATGAACCAACGGACCTGAACGCTCTGGAAGGTAAATTCGAAATCAAGGACCTGTATGAAGTCGGTGAAATTCCGCCCGTTGGTCATGTTCCCGCCAAAATGCATGCCTGGGTCATCCGCCGGGACCGTCAAGGCCCCCCGGAACAGTCCATGTTGCAAGAAGTTGTTGATGTACCGGAAATAGATTCTGACGAGGTGCTTATACTGGTCATGGCCGCCGGGGTTAATTATAACGGCGTCTGGGCCGGGCTTGGCATTCCCCTGTCAGTATTTGATGTCCACAAGGCCGCCTATCATATTGCCGGGTCCGATGCCTCCGGAATTGTCTATAAAGTCGGTCGCCGGGTCAAACGCTTTAAGGTGGGAGACGAGGTTATCGTTCATTGTAATCAGGATGACGGCGATGATGAGGAATGCAACGGCGGCGATCCCATGAACAGCCCGTCCCAGAAAATCTGGGGCTATGAAACGCCGGACGGCTCATTCTCTCAATTCGCCCGGGTTCAGGCCCGACAGCTTATGCCCCGGCCAAAGCATCTCACCTGGGAAGAAAGCGCCTGCTATACTCTGACATTAGCCACCGCCTACCGAATGTTGTTTGGCCATCGGCCTCATATCCTGCGACCCGGCCATAATGTTCTGGTCTGGGGCGCGTCCGGCGGCCTTGGCTCCATGGCGGTACAGCTGATTGCGGCGGCGGGTGCCCATGCCATCGGGGTTATTTCCGATGAAAGCAAGCGGGAGTTTGTCATGTCTCTTGGGGCCAGAGGGGTTATTAACCGCAAGGATTTTGATTGCTGGGGCCAACTGCCGCCCGTAGGCGATGCGGAAGTTTACGGGGCCTATAGCAAGAAGGTCCGCAAATTCGGTAAGGCTATCTGGGATATTACCGGCAAAGGCAATGACGTGGATTTTGTCTTTGAGCATCCCGGCGAATCCACCTTCCCCGTTTCCTGCTTTATCGTAAAACGCGGTGGTATGGTGGTCTTCTGCGCCGGCACCACCGGCTATAACCTGACCTTTGATGCCCGTTTTGTCTGGATGCGCCAAAAACGAATCCAAGGCAGCCATTTTGCCAATTTGAAACAGGCCTCACAGGCCAACCAGCTGGTGATTGAACGGCGCATTGACCCCTGTATGTCAGAAGTTTTCGCCTGGGAAGATATCCCGCGCTCCCATACCAAAATGTGGAAGAACCAGCATAAGCCGGGCAATATGGCCGTGTTGGTCAGCGCCAAAATCCCCGGTCTGCGCACCTTTGAAGATTGTGTTGAGGCAGGAAATAACGGATGAGTGATACGTTATTTACCCAATGCGCCGCCGCTGTGGATGCCGCGCAGAAATATGCCGAAACGGCCAAAGACAGACTGAAACAACATCTTGTTATGGGCGGACGGCTGGACCGGGCGCTCATGGAGCAGAATCAATATGCCTGTCACGGGTTTTCCTGGTTGTCTACCTATGTGGAGGCCCTGCGCCAGACTCTGAACTGGGCCACGGCCCTTCACCAACAGGACCTATACACCGAGCTGGAAGAATTGATCGTCCGCATCGGCTTTGGCGAATATCTGTCGCAACTGCGCGGCGGGATTTCCATGTCACAGGGCGAGATTATCCGGGCGCAGGATATGTGGCTCACGGATGATGACCTCGAAATCCTGAATATTGCAGAAATCAATGACCTGATCGCACAGGGCAACACGCCTGAAAACCGGGAAAGGCTGGCGCGGCTGATAGAGCATAGCGTGGACAGCGGGGCCTTTGGCAACCTTGGCCTTGATGAAACCTACAGCATGATTCGGGACCAGTTCCGCCGTTTTGCCAACGAAGAAGTCATCCCCCATGCCCACGAATGGCACCTGAAAGACGATTATATCCCCATGGAAATCATCGACAAGATGAGCGAAATGGGTGTGTTCGGCCTAACCATTCCGGAAGAATATGACGGGTCAGCGCTGGGCAAGACCAGCATGTGCATCGTGTCCGAAGAATTGTCGCGCGGCTATATCGGGGTTGGCTCGCTGGGCACCCGGTCTGAAATTGCCGCCGAATTGATCATGGGCGGCGGCACCGAGGCCCAAAAGAAAAAATGGCTGCCCAAGATTGCCATGGGCGAGATTTTACCCACCGCCGTCTTCACGGAACCCAATGTGGGCTCCGACTTGGGCTCATTGAAAACCCGCGCAGTGAAGGACGGTGATATTTACCGGATCACCGGCAATAAAACATGGATCACCCATGCGGCCCGGGCCGATGTGATGACCCTGCTGGCCCGGACCGACCCGGACCAGGCGGGCTATAAAGGCCTGAGCATGTTTCTGGCCGAAAAACAGCGCGGCGATGATGACAATCCTTTCCCCACGGACGGTATGACCGGCGGTGAGATTGAGGTTCTGGGCTACCGGGGCATGAAAGAATTTGAACTGGGCTTTGATGGTTTTGAGGTCAAGGCCGAAAATCTGCTGGGCGGGGAAGAAGGGAATGGCTTCAAACAATTGATGACCACCTTTGAAAGTGCCCGCATTCAGACCGCCGCCCGGGCGCTGGGCGTGGCCCAATGCGCATTGGAACTTGGCCTGCGCTATGCCACGGAACGCATCCAATTTGGCAAACCGATCTTTGATTTTCCCCGTGTCCACGGCAAGATTGCGTTGGCCGCTGTGGAAATTATGATGACCCGCCAACTGACCTATTTCGCCGCCCGGCAAAAGGATGAGGACAAGCGGTGTGATCTGGAAGCGGGCATGGCTAAACTTCTGGGCGCGCGCGTGGCCTGGAGCACTGCCGACAATGCCTTGCAGATTCACGGCGGTAATGGCTATGCGCTGGAATATCAGATCAGCCGGGTTTTATGTGATGCCAGAATCCTGAATATTTTTGAAGGTGCCGCAGAAATTCAGGCAGACGTGATTGCCAGACGATTATTATCGTGATTTGTAACAAAAAAACAAAATAATATTTGGCAAGCGGCCTTTTTTAGGGTACATACTGTTGGTGAAAGAATTATCCCCGTTAGAACTTATGTTCTGACAATTTAACTGACCGCCGGAGCCTTGTGCGCCGTGCGGTCATTTTTTTGATGGGGGATAACTCCCCCGCACCGTGGGTGCTCCCCCTCCTACGCTAAAGCTCCGGGCGCGCCTTGCGCTTGCCTCACCCTAACCGGGTTCGGAGCCCTATAATAGGGGGGGTACCCCAACTTTGGTTTTCTATAGCTAAAAATTTAAAAAGATGCGGGGGAGTTATCCCCCATCAACAATTCCAAACCATCGGCACCGGCGGTTACTTTTACCCGGTCGCCGTCATGGATGTTGCCTTCCAATATCATATTGGCCAGCTTGT
>JAADFR010000183.1 GCA_013152755.1 Alphaproteobacteria bacterium | reverse complement strand
AAGAGGCTATTGACGATAACCTGAATGAATGTGCGCGGGTATTGCGGCGCATGGCCGCGCTGGATATGAGCCTTGAGATTGAGCTGGGCATAACTGGCGGCGAGGAAGATGGTGTCGGTCATGAGATTGATGCGGACGCCGATAATTCCCATCTCTATACCCAGCCGGAGGATGTGTTAAAGGCCTATGAACTGCTGTCCCCCATTGGGCATTTCTCCGTGGCGGCGTCTTTCGGCAATGTTCACGGGGTCTATAAGCCGGGCAATGTGCAATTGCGCCCGGAAATTCTCCTGAACAGTCAGAATTTGGTTACCGAGCGTAACAATACGGCGAAAAACCCCCTTAATCTGGTGTTTCACGGCGGCTCGGGGTCTGAAAAAGCCAAGATTGCCGAGGCCCTGACCTACGGTGTGTTCAAAATGAATATTGATACGGACACCCAGTTTGCCTTTTCTGAGGCGGTGGGCAAATATGTTATGGATAATGCCAAGGCCTTTACACATCAGATCGACCCGGAAGACGGCACTCCCTATAAAAAGCAATATGACCCGCGCAAATGGCTCCGCGCCGGGGAACAGGGTTTTATCACCCGTCTGGACGAGGCCATCGCCGATCTGGGCTCTGCCGGAAAATCTCTGGCTAAATAAAAGGTGGCTACACGCCGGGGGCGGGGCCGTTGAAGCTTTGGATCAGGCTGCCGGCCACCAGATGCCAGCCATCAACCAGCACGAAGAAGATCAGCTTGAACGGCAGGGAGATCATCACCGGCGGCAACATCATCATGCCCATGGACATCAGGACCGAGGCGACCACAAGGTCAATGATGATAAAAGGGATGAAGATCAGAAATCCGATCTCAAAGGCGCGCCTGAGCTCGCTGATGATAAAGGCCGGAACCAATATTTCAAACGGCGTATCGGCCTTGGTTTCCGGCGGGGTTTGTTTTGATAAATCCAGAAACAGCAACAGGTCCGTTTCCCGCACATGCTTCATCATAAAGCGGTGAAAAGGGGCGGCGGTGCGTTCAAAGGCCACGTCTTCCTTGATCTGTTCGGCGATCAGCGGGGCGATGCCCTGATCATAGGCTTCCTTCATGGTCGGGGACATGATGAAGAATGTCATAAACAGGGCCAGACTGATCAGGACCACGTTGGGTGGTGTCTGCTGGGTGCCCATGGCACTGCGCAACAGGGAAAATACAATCACGATCCGGGTGAAAGAGGTCACGACGATGATAATCGCCGGGGCCAGACTGAGTACGGTCATCAGCATCAAAAGCTGAACAATACGGCCCGACAGCGCCCCTTCCTCACCAAGGTTGAGGGACAATTCCTGACCGAAAACTGTCTGGCTGGACAGGATGAGGATGAAACTGGTCAGGGAAGTGGTGAACAGGGCCAGCAACAGCTTGTGTTTTTTCAAAAAAGACATCATGGCGTTTTATTTTTCCCTGTTTCGGTTTTTATACCCTGTTCGATGATAATATCCCGCTCATGGCCCAGCATGATCAGATGTTCAACCTCATCGCGGCGGATGAGCATCAGCTTGCGCCGGGCATCAACGGGCAGGATTTCGACAATATCCAGCCGCTTGTTCTTGGTCTTGGTTGAATTGACTGTGACCCGGGCCATAAGGCCGAATCGCTTGGCCGCGTATGCCAGCATTAGAATCAGCGCGAGGACAAATAGCAAGGCTATGGCAAACTGGAAATAACCGCTCATATCCATATTATGCCTTCCCCCTCTCATCAGGGCCGTCTGGCCGTGCCTGTTCGCTCAGGCGGATATTCTCATTATAAAGATAGCTTAGTATCTCAGACACCGGTTGCAGGGCCTCCAGCGGAATATAGCTGTCCACATCAAAGGCGGATAATATCTCCACCAGGTCTTCGTCGGTGCGCACCTTGACATCATTGGCAAAGGCCAGCTTAAGGATTTTCTCCGCAGTATGGCCCCGGCCACTGGCGGTGATGCGCGGAATGTCGGTTTTACCCGCGTCCTGTTTCAGGGCAACGGCCTTTTGCGGCAAATCTTTTTTTTCTGTGGCCATGGGTGAAACGCTGTCCTGAATTAAGTATATTTTTCCGGTTCGGGGATAATAATCATACTGCCCCCCTTTTGTCAGCTTAAATTACAAGCTATTGATCATAAGGATATTCTATAATATCCCATTATCTTAACAAATTGTTAATTTTCCGGTTCCACTATGGGCATTTAATGGTGTATGATTAACATAGCGACGAATTCTGCTAAAATTTTATCAATTCCCGTTTTGGGCATGATATTAGGATAAAATAAGATGGACCTGAAATCTATTTCACTTTTCAGTTCCCTGAAACAGAAAATGGACTGGCTCACGGAACGGCAAAAGGTCCTGGCACAGAATATTGCCAACGCCAACACACCGGGGTATACCCCCAGGGATCTGAAGAAAATCAGTTTCAAGGCACATTTGGACCAGACAAGCGTATCCGGCGGCTTAGGGCTGCGGGTTACGGAGAAAGGACATATCCCCAGCGGAGGTGGTCAGACGATCACGCACCGGATTGAGGAAATGGACACAAATTTTGATATGAGCGCACCGGACGGCAATGCGGTCAATCTTGAAGACGAATTGATCAAGATGGCGGAGACCCAGATGGATTACGCCACTGCGGCAAGCCTGTATCGCAAGCATGTGGGTATGCTGAAAACCGCCATTGGGCGTAAATAGAACGAAATAGCAAGAGATGAAGGAGTAATCCTGATGGATTTATCCAAGGCAATGATGATTTCCGCCGCCGGCATGAAGGCTCAGAGTACGCGCATGCGGGTGATCGCCGAAAATCTGGCCAATGCCAGCTCGGTGGCCATGGCCCCCGGTGTTGATCCTTACCGGCGCAAGGTGGTAACCTTTGTCAATGAGCTGGACGATCAGATGGGGATCCGGCGCTTGAAAGTTAAAAACGTGGGCTATGACAAGTCAGATTTTGGCTTGCGTTTTGAACCGGGGCATCCCGCCGCGAACAAGGATGGTTATATTAAAACCCCCAATGTGAATGGCTTGATTGAGGCCATGGATATGAAACAGTCACAGCGCTCTTATGAGGCCAACCTCAATTCCATTGAGGTGTCCAAAAGCATGATGATGCGCACCCTTGATTTATTGAGGTAACATCACGGGATTATTAAGGACAGGATAAGACAATGACGATCAAAGCGATGGATGCCGCAAATGCCTATGCTAATGTGATGAAGAATCAGGGCATCGGCAGTGGCACAGACAAAATCGGCAGCATTTCCGGCATTGGGGCCACCCACGGCGAGGGGTCCAGTACTTTTTCCGATGTGCTGAAAGCGGCCATTGTGGATACGGGCGATTCGATCAGTATCAGCGCCAATACGGGGATTGAAGCCCTGAACGGCAAAGCGGATCTGGTGGATGTGGTGACCTCCGTACAGAATGCGGAAATGGTTCTTGAAACCGTTGTCGCCGTGCGGGACAAGGTGATTGCCGCCTATCAGGATATTATCAAAATGCCGATTTAGGCATTTAACCCAGAAGGATTAAAAAATGAACGGGGCGGACGTATTAGACATTGCGCAGGAAGGTATATGGGTCTTGATCAAAATGTCAGGACCGGTCATGTTCGTGGCCCTGTTTGTGGGGCTTATCATTGCCCTGTTTCAGGCCTTGACCCAAATTCAGGAAATCACCCTGACTTTTGTTCCTAAAATTATCGCAATTTTTGTGTCTCTGTTTATTTTCCTGCCATACATGGGGGAGACCATGTCAGATTTTATGGGGTTGATCACGGAACGGATTGTCAACCTTGGCTGAGCTTCTGCCCACGGAGCTATTTGCTTTCTTACTGGTTTTTTCCCGTATGGGCGCCATGATCATGCTCTTGCCGGCGCTTGGCGAAACAGCCATCCCACAACGCTTGCGTCTTGCCATGGCACTGGCCATATCCTTTCTGGTCTATTCTCTGGTGCGGAGCATTCTGCCGCCCATGCCAGCCCAGCCCTTTATGCTGGCCCTGTTGATAATTTCTGAAATATTGATCGGGGTTTTGATTGGGGCCTCTATACGCCTGTTGATGAGTGCCCTTCATACGGCGGGCACCATCATTGCCATGCAGTCCGGGCTGGCGATGGCTCAGGCATTTGACCCGGCGCAGGGGGCGCAAAGTGCCTTGATGTCTACTTTCCTGACCTTGATGGCAGTGGTCCTTATTTTTATCACCAACATGCACCATATGATGATTGCAGCCATGTATGACAGCTATAGCCTGTTTCCGGTCGGCGGTGACCTGAATATGGCTGATTTTGCGGAAACCGTCGTCAGTACAGTGGCAAAGTCTTTTTTGCTGGGGGTGCAGATCTCCGCACCTTTCATTGTTTACGGTTTAATTTTCAATATTGGCCTTGGTATTCTGGGTCGTCTAATGCCACAACTTCAGGTATTCTTCATCGCTATGCCGTTGAATATTGCAGTGGGTTTTTTGATTCTCGGCATGGTTCTGGCCGCAGGCATGAATTGGTTTTTGCAGCATATGGAAAGCAGCCTTGGTGCTTTTCTGGTATCGGGATGACCAACTATGGCAGATGATAAGGATGACTCCCAGAAAACAGAAGAACCCACCGCCAAAAAACTGGAAGAGGCTCATGATAAGGGCGAGGTGGCCAAGAGTCAGGAGGTTCGCCACTGGTTTGTATTATTCTCCGTGACCGTGATTATCCTGATTTCCGGAAAGACCAGTATGGCCGGTATCCGGGATATTCTGGGCCGGATGCTGGGGGCTTCTTACGGGGTTCAGATTAACGGCTATGCCCTTCTGGATTATGGGGTAGAGGTCTTTACCGGTATTTTTCACTATATGCTCCTGCCGGTTATTATTCTGATGATTGGGGCGTTGCTGGGGGCGGTAATTCAGCATAAACCTATGTTGACGACAGAAAAAATTATACCAAAGCTCAGCAAAATATCACCACTTGCAGGGGTAAAGCGGCTGTTTTCCATGCAAAATTTTGTTGAGATAATAAAATCCATTATTAAGATCAGCATTGTGGGGACGGTGATATTGATCCTTATCTGGCCGGAACGGGACCGGCTTGAACAGATGATGACCTATGACCCCGGCGAAGTGGCGGACGTCATATATATTATGGTGTTAAAGATTCTGGGCGGGGTTGTGTCGGTGATGGCGGTGATTGCGGGCCTTGATTTCCTCTTCCAAAAATTTCAGCATTTGAAAAAAATGCGTATGACCAAGCAGGAAATCAAGGATGAGATGAAACAAACCGACGGTGACCCCCACATCAAGGCCCGCCTGCGCCAGATCAGGCAGGAGAGGGCCAGAACCCGTATGATGGCCGCTGTACCGGAGGCTGATGTGGTGGTGACCAACCCAACCCATTATGCGGTTGCGCTGAAGTATAAGCAGGGCGAGATGGAAGTGCCGGTGGTGGTGGCCAAGGGGGCTGACCATATCGCCCTGAAAATCCGTGAGGTGGCCCGGGAAAATGATATTCCCGTCCTTGAAAATCCGCCATTGGCCCGATCCCTGTTTGCCACTGTGGAGGTGGATGAAGAAATTCGGGAGGATCATTATAAGGCCGTGGCCGATGTGGTTGGCTATATCCTGCGCCTTAAAAAGGGCGAGGTTGCCCATTATAGTCCATCCGGTTCGTAGTTTTTTGTCGTCCGGATAAAAAAATAATGAAATTCGGCTAGGAATATGGCACCTTGGCCTTGTATGTTTAAAGAGTTATGGAAAAATATGCGTAAATCCATTGATTATTCTTTTCTGATTACCATCGGGGGTATTGGTGGCCTTGTTGCCGTGGCCTGTGCACTTTTTGGCATGGCTCTGGGCATGGCGACGACGGGTTATTTTCTTGCCGCTGTGGCTCTGCTGATCACGGCGGCTGTGGTTGCCAGAAATCTGTATGCGGTATCGGAGGCCCCCGCGCCATTGTCCACGCCTGTGGCGGCGCAATATCAGCCACAGGTGGTTACATCACAGACCGGGGAAATGATCACCTGCAATATGCCTTACCGTGCTTTTGTGCGGGACAATATTAAAAGAGATATATTGCCGCCAACAGACCTGATGATGGATGGGCAGGCCGCCTCAGTGAAAGAGATTATATCAAGTCTGGAAAAGACGGCGGCACAGACCCATGTTGTTCAGCTTGTTTGCGGTGATGAAAGCCGAAAATATATAGAGGTTGCCCTGTGCCGCAAAGGCGGTGATGAAGATTATATTCAATGGACATTTTCCGGGGCCATGTCCGATGTGCCGTCTCAGGCCGGGATACAGGCTGGGATTCAGGCCGGAATTCAGGGCGAAGCTGCCTTTGATCTTGTGCATTTGGGCCGGTTCCTGAATCAGGGAGACTGTGGTCTGATGGCGGTTTCCGCCGCCGGGCAAATCACCTTTGCCAATGAGGTTTTGCAAGATTGGATGAGGGGCTATGCCAAGGCAGGACTGGCGCTGCCCCGCCCTCTCGCAGATTTTTGTGCTTTGACGTCGTCTGACTTGAATGGTCAGATTCAAATACATACACTGTCGGGTGAGGATATTCACCTTGACTTTCGACCCTGTGAGGCCTTGACGGATTCCAGACTAGGCTCTGGGCTGGATGCTCCAAATTTATTTCAGGTTTTTTCCTGTCAGCCGGATATGGCAATTAAAGATTCAGGAACGGAAAATATCAATCTTGACCGGTTTTTCCGGGAATCACCCATTGGCATCGCCATCGTGACCGAGCAGGGGGATGTGCTGGAAAAAAACAAAATCTTCCGGGAGTATGTCAGGGAGCTGGAGATCAGCGACCCCCGTAACCTGACCCATATCATTGATCCGGATGAATACGGTGAATTTTATGACCGTATCAAGACGACGCTAAGCAGTGGTCTGGCCAGTTCAATTGCCGATATTGGCTTTCGGGGCAAGGGGGAAAAGCATGGCCATATTTATATCACCCGGCTTAATCGTCTTGATGACCATGACAAGGTGGCTATTCTTTACCTGATTGATACGACGGAACAGAAAAATCTGGAACTGCAATTTGCCCAGTCTCAGAAGATGCAGGCGGTGGGTCAGCTCGCCGGGGGTATTGCCCATGATTTCAATAACCTGCTGACCGCCATTATTGGCTTTAGCGATTTGCTCCTCATGCGCCACGGACCGGGGGACCAGTCCTTTTCCGATATCAGTCAGATTAAACAAAATGCCAACCGGGCGGCCAATCTGGTGCGCCAGCTACTGGCCTTTTCCCGGCAGCAGACCTTGCGGCCAAAGGTTTTGGTGATTACCGATGTTCTGGCCGAATTATCCAACCTTCTGGAACGGTTGATCGGCGATAATATTGCCCTTGAGATGACCCATGGCCGGAACATCGGACAGGTCAAGGTGGATCAGGGCCAATTGGAACAGGTGATCATCAACCTGTGCGTCAATGCGCGGGACGCCATGGATAATCAGGGAAAAATCTCCATCCGGACCCGTAATATTTCGCTGGAAGACTCCAAAAGTCTCAGTGAACGCTATAAGGTCATGCCGCCCAATGACTATGTGCTGCTGGAGGTATCAGATACGGGGTGCGGGATTGCCAAGGAACATATGGGCAAGATTTTTGAGCCCTTCTTCAGCACCAAGGAAGTGGGCAAGGGCACCGGCCTTGGTCTGTCTACGGTTTACGGCATTGTGAAACAGACTGATGGTTTTGTCTTTCCCACCAGCGAGGTTGGCAAGGGGACTACCTTCAGCATTTACCTGCCGACCTATCAGGAAGCCCGCAAAGAAACGGTGGAAGAGATTGCCATCGCGCCGGAACAGCCCACACGGGATCTGACTGGCAAGGGGACAATATTGCTGGTGGAGGATGAGGATGCGGTACGCATGTTTGCCTCCCGCGCCCTCAAGAACAAGGGCTATAATGTCCATGAGGCCAACAGTGGCGAAGCGGCCTTTGAGCTGTTTGAAAAGATTGAGGATGAGCTTGACTTGGTGATCAGCGATGTGGTGATGCCGATCATGGACGGGCCCACCTTGGTTCGTAAAATTCGGGAAACTAATCAGAAGCTGAAAGTGATTTTTATTTCCGGCTATGCGGAGGATGCTTTTGACAAGACGCCAGGTGATGATGACTTTAATTTCCTGCCCAAACCTTTCAGCCTGAAACAGCTGGCCGAGCAGGTTAAAGAGGTTCTGGAAAAGACATGACGCAGATGAATCGCGTTTTGTATAAAATTGTTCTATAATAAAAATTAATGAGAACAAAGTATAATTAAAATAAATATTTCCTTTATATTTCAATGTATTAAAAATGTTCTTGCTAAAAAGAACAAAATATGTACAAATGTCTGTTATTGAAAGTTACCACGGCCTGTGGGATATAGAGGAGAAGAAAAATGGCAAACGCACAAATAAAACTTGTTGGACAGGGAAATATGGATAAGCAGAAGGCATTGGATGCTGCGTTAAGTCAAATTGAACGGGCTTTTGGTAAAGGTTCAATTATGAAACTTGGCAAGGGTGCTGCTATGGAGGTAGAGGCTGTTTCAAGCGGTTCTCTGGGCCTTGATATTGCCCTTGGCATTGGCGGCTTGCCCAAGGGACGGGTCGTTGAAATTTATGGTCCGGAAAGCTCCGGTAAGACTACGCTGGCCCTTCATGCGGTCGCAGAGGTGCAAAAGCAGGGCGGCGTCGCGGCGTTTGTTGATGCGGAACATGCGCTGGACCCGGTTTACGCCAATGCGCTCGGCGTTGATATTGATGAGCTGTTGATTTCCCAGCCCGACACCGGCGAGCAGGCTTTGGAAATTGTTGATACGCTGGTTCGGTCCGGGGCGGTGGATATTTTGGTGATTGACAGTGTGGCCGCCCTGACACCGCGTGCGGAACTGGAAGGTGAGATGGGCGACAGTCATGTGGGTTTACAGGCGCGTCTGATGTCTCAGGCCCTGCGTAAATTGACCGGTTCCATTTCCAAATCAAAATGCATGGTGGTTTTCATCAACCAGATTCGTATGAAAATCGGTGTCATGTATGGTAGCCCGGAAACCACATCCGGCGGTAACGCCCTGAAATTCTATGCCTCTGTCCGTCTGGATATCCGCCGCATTGGCGCGATTAAGGAAAAGGATGAGATCGTCGGCAATCAGACCCGGGTCAAGGTGGTCAAGAACAAGGTGGCCCCGCCCTTTAAGATGGTTGAGTTCGACATCATGTATGGTCAGGGTATTTCCAAGAACGGCGAATTGATTGATCTTGGGGTCAAGGCCGGGGTGGTGGAAAAGTCTGGCTCATGGTATTCCTATGACAGTCAGCGCATAGGTCAGGGCCGTGAAAATGCCAAACGTTTCCTGCGGGATAATCCAGAGCTTGCAGACAAGCTGGAAGTTCATATCCGTAAGAGCGAAGGCATATTGGATGAAGTCCTGCTGAAAGAAGGGATGAACCGGGGCAGTGATGATGACAATGACGATGAAAGCTGATCTGTAACCCTTATTAATCAACCCTCACTGGGCGCCCTTTGCGGCGCCCTTTTTTATGACAGACAGGTGGACAGGCCCCGGCATTGTCGCTAAAAGTTTAATCATAAGATATTATAATAAAGAAGGTTTGTTTTGATGAAGGGTACTAACGAAGTCCGAAAGATATTTCTGGATTATTTTGCCGGGAAGGAACATGAGGTTGTGGCCAGCGGGCCTTTGGTGCCGCAAAATGACCCGACCCTGATGTTTACCAACGCCGGGATGGTGCCGTTTAAAAGTCTTTTTACAGGCGCGGAAACCCGCCCTTACGTTCGCGCCGTATCCAGTCAGAAATGTGTCCGGGCCGGGGGCAAGCATAATGACCTGGATAACGTGGGCTATACGGCCCGCCATCATACTTTCTTTGAAATGCTGGGTAATTTTTCCTTTGGCGATTATTTCAAGGAACGGGCCATTTATCATGCCTGGACATTATTAACCAAAGAATATGGCCTTGACCCGTCTCGTCTGGTGGTTACGGTCTATCACGATGATGATGAGGCCTATGATCTGTGGACAGAAATTTCCGGCCTACCCGAAGACCGGATCATCCGCATAGCCACCTCTGATAATTTCTGGTCCATGGGCGACACGGGCCCTTGCGGCCCCTGTTCCGAGATTTTTTACGATCACGGCCCACATATTATGGGTGGTCCGCCGGGCAGTGCAGATGAGGATGGGGACAGATTTGTCGAAATCTGGAATCTGGTTTTCATGCAATATGATCAGCAGGCTGATGGTACACGTCTGCCCCTGCCAAAACCCTGTATCGATACGGGTATGGGACTGGAACGTATTGCCGCTGTTTTGCAAGGCACGCACGATAATTATGAAATTGATCTGTTTAAAAACCTCATCGAAGCCTCGGCAAAATTCAGCGGTGTTGAGGCCTACGGCCCGCAAAATGTATCCCACCGTGTGATTGCCGATCATCTGCGCTCGGCCTGTTTTTTGATTGCGGACGGAGTCTTGCCGTCAAATGAAGGGCGGGGATATGTCCTGCGCCGGATCATGCGGCGCGGCATGCGTCATGCGCATCTTCTGGGCTGTCAGGAGCCATTGATGTATCGCCTTGTCCCGGCTTTGTTGCAGGAAATGGGGCAGGCTTTCCCGGAACTCTTGCGCGCCGAGGCTCTGATCTCAGAAACCCTGAAACTGGAAGAATTGCGGTTCAAGAAAACACTGGAACGGGGCCTCAGGCTTCTGGATGATGAAATTAAAAAATTGCCGGTGGGTGGCGAACTGGCGGGTGACATTGCGTTCCGCCTGTATGATACCTATGGCTTTCCCCTCGACCTGACACAGGATGTCCTGCGGGCGCAGGATTTATCGGTGGATGAGCAGGGCTTTCAGACAGCCATGGAAAAGCAAAAGGCCGAGGCGCGGGCAGCTTGGAAAGGCTCCGGCAGTGCTGCTACCGAACAGGTTTGGTTTGAGGCTAACGCCGCCTATGGGGCCACTGAATTTCTTGGCTATGCCACGACCCATAGTGAAGGCAAGATTCTGGCGATTATCAAGGATGATACGCCCATAGATGGTGCCAGCGCAGGCGACGAGGTGGCTATCCTGACCAACCAAACCCCGTTTTATGCGGAATCCGGTGGTCAGAGCGGTGATATTGGCACATTTACCACAGCGAACGGCGACACGGCACAGGTCACGGACACGGTTAAGAAACTGGGCAAGCTTCACGTCCATATGGTGAAGGTTACCAAGGGGGCTTTTTCGGTTGCGGATATTGTGGATATGAAGGTTGATGATGGTTACCGGGACAAGGTGCGGGCCAATCATTCGGTGACCCATATCCTTCATGCGGTGCTTCGGGATCATTTGGGGGATCATGTGACCCAAAAAGGCTCCATGGTGGCGGCAGATCGTCTGCGATTTGATTTCAGCCATAACAAAGCCCTGACCCCGCCTGAAAAGACCGCAATCGAAAAAGCCGTCAATCGCATAATCCGTCAAAACAGCGATGTGAACACTCAGCTGATGACGCCCGATGAGGCGGTGGAAAGAGGGGCTATGGCCCTGTTCGGCGAGAAATACGGCGATGAAGTCCGGGTCGTATCCATGGGCAACGGCAATTATTCTACGGAACTTTGCGGCGGCACTCATGTGAGCAGAACCGGCGATATTGGCCTGTTCAAAATCATTGCGGAAAGTGCCGTGGCGGCAGGTGTCCGGCGGTTGGAAGCCATCACTGGCGGGGCGGCCATTGACCATTGCCTTACGCAGGAGAAATATTTGAACGATGCCGCCTCTGTGGTTAAAACCACCCCGGCTCAATTGGCCGAACGCCTGTCCAACCTGCTCGCGGACCGTAAGGCCACAGAGAAAGAAATTACCGACCTGCGTAAAAAACTCGCTATGGGCGGTGGGTCTGACGGCGATGATGAGATCAAAACCATTGGCGACATCAAATTTATCGGGCGGGTATTGGACGGGGTGCAGCCCAAGGAATTGCGCGGTATTGCCGATGACGCCAAGGCGCGAATTGGCAGTGGTGCTATTGCCTTGATTGCGGTCAATGACGGTAAGGCCGGGGTGCTTACGGCTGTGACGGGTGACTTGACGGACAGAATAAACGCTGTTGACCTGGTCCGGGCCGGAGCCATGGCCGTTGGAGGCAAGGGCGGCGGCGGTCGCCCGGATATGGCACAAGCTGGCGGGCCGGACGGTGACAAGGCACAAGCCGCGATCACCGCCATAGAGGAAATTCTGGAGACTTTATAACCATAGGAATAACGTCGTGAAGCAAAACAGATCAACAGCGCGCCGCAAAATATTTGAGGTCATTGAAATGGGCCTCAGCGGTAATCGGGCGGCGGGTCTGTTTGATGGGTTTATGGTTGGGCTGATCATTTTGAATGTGGTGGCGGTTTCCCTTGAAACGGTGCCGGACATTACCCGGCAGTATCGCCTTGAATTTCTTGCTTTCGAGACATTCTCCCTGTTGATATTCTGTATGGAATATCTGTTGCGGGTCTGGGTTTGCGTTGAATATCGGCCTGACCCTGATGAAAAGGGCAAGGGGCATTTTCGTCTGCATTTCGTTACCTCGCCGTTGATGGTGATCGACTTTCTGGCCATTGCACCGTCATTGCTGTTTGTCTTTGGGATTGATCTGCGGCTACTGCGTATATTCCGGCTGTTACGCTTGTTCAAGCTGATGCGCTATTCGCCGGCGCTGGCCTCGCTGGGTAATGTGTTATATGCGGAACGGCGCGCCTTGATGGCGACATTGATCATCATGCTGGGCTTGTCGTCCTTTGCCGCAACCATCATGTATTATCTGGAACGCAATGTGCAACCGGAAGCCTTTGGCACCATTCCCCATGCCCTGTGGTGGGCGCTGGCGACCCTGACCACGGTGGGCTACGGTGATATTGTGCCGATCACATGGGCCGGGCGGTTTTTTGGTGGCGTGGTGATGA
>JAADFR010000182.1 GCA_013152755.1 Alphaproteobacteria bacterium | reverse complement strand
AATCCGGCCAAATATCTGCCCGAGGTTGCGGAAAATGACCTCGATGATACGGTGGTCAAGATTGACCTGAACCAGCCCATGGATAAATTGCGGGCCGAGCTTGGAAAATACCCCATCAAGACCCGCCTGTCGCTGACCGGCACCATCATTGTCGCCCGCGACCTGGCCCATGCGGCGATCCTGAAGAAACTGGAAGCCGGGGAGCCCATGCCCGCTTATATGAAGGACCATATCGTCTATTACGCCGGCCCGGCCAAAACACCGGAAGGTTACGCCTCCGGCTCCTTTGGCCCGACAACCGCCGGACGTATGGACAGCTACGTGGAATATTTTCAGGCGCGCGGCGGCAGCATGGTCATGCTCGCCAAGGGCAACCGCAGCAAACAGGTCACCAGTTCCTGTCATCAGCACGGCGGATTTTACCTGGGCTCCATCGGCGGCCCGGCGGCCATATTGGCTTTGGAGAATATCACCAAGGTTGAAGTTCTGGACTTTGAGGATTTTGGCATGGAAGCGGTCTGGAAAATTGATGTTAAAGATTTCCCCGCCTTCGTCGTCGTCGATGACAAGGGCAATGATTTCTTCCAGAATTTATAAGCTGGCATCCCATGGCCACAGATGACACGACCTTAAAAAAACATTCCATCGTGATTGCCGGGCATCAGACCAGTGTCACGCTGGAAAATATTTTCTGGAATCAGTTGAAAGACATCGCCGCCGCCCAAAATATCAGCCTCAGCAAACTGGTGGCTGGTATTGACACCACAAGAGAGGGCAACCTGAGCAGTGCAATCCGGGTCTTTGTCCTGAAAAACAGCCTTACGGCTTAGGTTCTTCTGTCTTTTCAGGCTTCTTTTCGAACAGCTTTTGCAACAGCCGCTTGCCAAATTCCTCTGCCGGTTTTGGCTTGTCCTTTGGTACGACCTTCTGATCAGTAGTTTCCCCGCTTTTCAAGGTGGCCGGGTCTGTGGTTTCCGGCGTTGTCGTCGCGGGAGCCGCCTGTTTTGGTTTTTCGCCGAATATACCCTCAAGGCCGCCCTCACCCCCAACCAGCTTTTGCAACAGGTTAGACGCAATCTTGGCCCCGACATATTTTTTCAACCGGTCCGTCTTGTAAACCACATGCGGGTTGCTCACATCACCGGTGATGCTGACCCCGATAGGCGGCGCATTAGGGTGGTCCACGAGGGACAGGCGGCCATCGGACTTGATGGTCCAGTTCACCAGATCAATCGCCATCTTGACCTTGGACCTCGCCCCGTCCAGTTCAATGTCAAAGGGGCTGAATTGTATTTTGCCGTCCTTCACCGTAATATTGCTCATCCCCCCTTTATAGGGTGTTTCGCCGCCGGAAAGGGTGGTGCCCAACAGTTTCAGGAAGGCATTATTATTATCCATGTCTGCCAGCCTTGCGCTCAGGGCCGGAATATCAACACCGCTGATCAGGCCGGGGCTGGCAGTGATTTTTCCGTCCCCGCTCAGGGAGGAAATAATGTCATATTGGCTTTTCCCCTCTCCGGTAAATTTACCGGTCATGTCGAAAAATCCCGTGACCGGACTGATCCCGGCAGAGGATTTTACCGCTTGCGCCAGTGACGCTTTCTTCAGGGTCATATTCAGCAACATACTGGCCTTGCCCGCGCCGCCAAAAGTCCCCGCCAGCGCTACATCGCCGCCGAACAGCCGCCCGGTAAAGTCATTGACGGACAGGACACCATCCTTCAACACCGCCTCAAAGGCCGGGTTATCAAAGATATAATCATTATAGCGCAGGCTGGCGGCGGAAACCTGCATCCGGCCCTCATAGGCGGACATCAGGGACAGGTCCATGGCCTGCCGTGTCCATTGACCATAGACTTTCTGTTTTTCTTTGGAGGTCTTCAGAGTATTTTTTTTCAGAAAACTGTGAAACGGAATATCCCCGGCTTTAAGGTTAAAATCAAAATAAGGTTTTTTCGCTGCCATATTCAGCTTGCCATTGCCGCTGAGCTTTACCGGCCCCACATCGCCGACAATATTGCTCAGCGTATAATGATCGCCGCTGCCCGTGACCTTCATTTTAAGGGCAATGGCACCGAGCTTGCGGGCCGATGGCTGGAAATCCAGCCCCAGTCCCCGGATAAACTCACGGGTTTCCGGTGCCTTGAAATCAAGGGACATATCCAATGTCGTCGCCTTGCCCTTGCCCCGGTTGCGGCCCTTGACCAAAATTTCCCCGGCGGCAATTTTGATAATACCGTCAATATCAACCAAATCCGAACTGGCCTTGATCCGGCCTTTCAGCCGCACAGGCCGATCATCCTTGGCCCGGGGCCGGGTCATGGGCAGGTCAAGCTGATCAATCAAAAGCGCCAGGCTGGTAGAGCGGCCATCAATTTCAAGGTCAGCACTGCCGATCTCGGGAAATTGTTTCAGGGTGGCGCTACGGATGGTGCCCTTCACATCAAATTTATTACCCCCGATGGTGGATTTCATATCCATATCCATCCGTTCGTGACTTGTGGTGATCGTCCCGGTGAGCCGGGTCTTACCCAGCTTACGCAGATCAAACTTGTCATCAAGTTTCAGAGATCTTTGCAACCTTGACAATGATTCCGCATCGGCGGATATTTTCAGAGCAATTTCCGGTTTAACGCTAAAATTCTTACCCTTTCCGGAAAGGGTAAGATTAACCCCCGCCGCATCACTCAGTTGAATGGTCTTTACCTCAAGATTGCCGCCCAACAACAACCCCTCCAGCTTGCCGGAACGGATTTTAACACCGCCCACGGTCACATTGGACAGGCTGATTTTATAATCAACATCAAATTCATCCAGAACCGCCAGTGATTTTTTCAGATCGATCTTCTGATCCGACGATGGAGCTATCTTTGTCCGATAAGAATCAACATTCAGATTTCTTAAGGCCAGACTGATGCCATAAGATGGCCTGCTGGCAAAGGCATAGGAAATGCCCCCCTTGAACCCAAGAGCATCCAAGGTGCCGTCCATAGCATAAAGCTGTAACATATCCTCTGATATTTTCAGGCGGCTTTTATAGGAAAATTGTGCCAATTGACCGTTCGGCACATCCTTCACATCCATTTTGAGCCAGCTGAGCAATCCTCTGATGTTACTGGCGCTCAGAGACATATCGCCTGTCAGAACAGGCGTGTCTTCCTGTGATATTTGACCCTTGAATGTCAGGGCAGAGCCCCCGGGCATACGGGCCTGTATATTGGCAATATCAATCACCCCGTCCTTAGCCAGTAGCTTGACCGCGATCTGATTGGCAATCTTGCCGTTATATTTCAAGGCCCCGAGTTTCATATCCACCCGCCCGGACAGGCGGTTCAACAGATCACCGGACAGGGCCGGACTGTCGGTATCGTCCTGCGCCGCTTCTGGCAACGCGGAAAGCAACGGATCAATATCCAGTTTATTCACCGACAGGTCGGCCACAATATTCACCTTGTCCCCAAGGGATATTTCCGCACCGCCCTGCCCCCGGCTTTTGCCCAGACGAATATTCAAATCCTTGATAACCGCCTTACCGGATGTCAGCTCTACGGCGGTATCAACGGCAAAATCCTGCCCGACTTTAATCGCTTCTCTGGTGGCTTTGGCGGGTTTATGGCCGTTGAAACGGTCCAATAGCGTTAAAAGATCACCGGCGTCGCTGGCCTGCATATTCAGCTTGCCCGCATAGTAACTGTCCTCCCCGCTTAAAATCACGCCGCCAATGGCATTGACCGTTACCTGATCATCCAGCAGGGACATGGTCAGGGTCAGGGGGATTTTTTTGCCCGGCCTGTTCTTGCCGAGAGTGACCTTTATAGCCGCCTCAAGATTCTTGTATTTTGCGCTGCCCTCAACATCGAACGGGCCGTTGATGCTGGTGGCCCGCACATTGGCATTTATCTTGCGGAGCAATTCCATCTGCCCCGAGGCCATATCCTCAAAGCTGACCTGCCCATTAACAATTTGAAATTTATCAAGACTGATGTCTGCGGTGGTCGACGGTTTGTCCGCCCCGTTCTCTGCGCCGCCCAAGTCCCAATTCACCCGGCCATTATCCAATATTTCAAGGGCAACAACAGGATCAACCAGAATGAATTTTTCAACCTTTATCTGACCGCCGAAAAGCGAGGAGATTACCGACGGAAAGCTGACCTTAATATCCAGAGATTTCAAGGACAGCATATATTCCGCCCGGCCACCATCCATATTGGTCACCGTAACCCCCTTGACCGAAAGCGCCGATGTGGGGAGCAGGGCCAGTGAAATATCACCCTTGATCCGCACATCCCGTCCGGTAAAGTCAGATGCGGTCTGTTCTATCTGGTCCTTATATTCATTCCAGTTCAGGAAACCGGGCACGATCAAAATTGCCCCGATTATGATGACAACCAGAATGCCAAGGCCTAGCCCAAGTTTTTTCAAGTTCTTCTCCGCCTTCCCCGATTTAAACATCTGCTGTACAGCAGGATATTACCCTGTATCAATACGGGATTATACATGACATATAAACCGTGGCAATAATATGTCTTTTTTCAATTTCATATGATCAATATAGGCCCAGTATCCCGCCTAGATATTAACAGTTTTCTTATTATTCCTTAAAATTTTCAAATATTTTGATGACAATATGATGTGAGTGGGTAATAAATCCCCTTTAGCGATAAGATATTCCTCTGGATTTATATGTCAAAAGAAAAGAAATACGGACCGGTTTTTCTGGAAACGACCATTCGAAAAGAATGGATAGATTATAACGGTCATATGAATATGGCCTATTATGTTCTTCTTTTTGACGAAGCCCTGACCAACTTTCTGGATAGCCTTGATCTTGGCCCCGATTATGTCCAGCAGAGCGGGAAGTCCCTGTTTGCACTGGAAAATCATGTCACCTATCAACAGGAACTTGGACTGGACGATCCGGTTTGTGTGCATTTTCAGCTGTTGGATGTGGACAGTAAATTCATTCATTATTTCATGCGGTTATTTCACAGAGACCGGACAAAACTGTCAGCTACTCTGGAGCAAATCTCCCTCCATGTGAATATGGAAAACAGGATGCCCACCCGATTTGATAAAACCACCATAGCAAAATTGCGCACCATATTGGACAATGATAAAAAATTTGAACGCCCGCCTGAGATGGGACGATCCATCACCATTCGCAGACCCGCCAAGGCAAGAGCGGTATCATGATGTCTCTCCCCAAATTCCTTGCCCCCTTTCGCCTGCAAAGCCTGAGACAACGGGACAAAATCCTCAGCAGCATTCTTGCCCTGCTGACCGGGATTGGCGTGGCCTATGCCGCCATTGGTTTTCGCCAGTTGATCGCCCTGACACAGGATATTATGCTGGGGCGATCTGATGAGAATATCCTTGATCATGTGAGCACATTAACCCCGGGGCGGATTCTTTTCGCCACCATCACCGGCGGCCTGATCATAAGCTTTATCTATCGCTACCTTATGAAAGCCAACCGAGCCGACAGCATCGCCGACGTCATGGCGGCAAATGCGGTCAACCATACGGTCATTGACGCCCGCAAAGGCCTGTTCAGCGCCCTCGCCTCGGCCATTGCCTTGGGCGCTGGGTCGGCGGCAGGGCGTGAGGGGCCGGTTGTGCATCTGGGGGCCACCCTGTCCTCATGGATTTCCCGGAAACTGCATCTGCCGCCCAAAATGGCCCGGACCATTCTGGGCTGCGGGGTGGCGGCAGCGGTATCGGCTTCCTTCAACGCGCCCATTGCCGGGGTGTTTTTCGCCCTTGAAGTCATTCTGGGCCAATATGCGCTCAGTGCCTTTGCCCCGATTGTCATTGCCTCGGTCGCGGCGGCGGTTGTGTCGCGGATTCATCTTGGGGATTTTCCGGCCTTTATCATTCCGAATTACCATATTTCCACATTCTGGGAATTTCCGGCTTTCCTCATTCTGGGCATGGTCAGTGCGCTGGCCGCTATTATTTTCATTAAAAGCCTGTTTTTTACCGAAAGAATTGCCGACAAGATTCCCATACCCGAATGGGCGCGTCCGGCCTTTGGCGGGCTGGCCATCGGGCTTCTTGCCCTGATCAGTCCCTATATTCTGGGTCATGGATATGGCACCACGGACGGCGTGTTAAAGGAACTCTTTTCCTTTCAGACGCTGCTGTTGCTGATTGTCCTGAAAATCGCAGCATCATCCATATCATTGGCCTTTCGGTTTGGCACCGGTATTTTCAGCCCATCGATCTTTCTGGGCGCAGTGGTCGGTGGGGCCTTTGGTTTTGTGGCCAGTTGGGTCGCTGGCCTGACCGGGGACTTTACCTCCAGTTACGGCCTTTATGCTATCGTTGGCATGGGGGCGGTATCCTCTGCCGTTCTGGGGGCCCCCATATCCACCATCCTGATTATTTTCGAGCTCACCGGCGATTATCAGATCACCGCCGCCCTCATGGTATCGGTGGTAATTTCCAACCTGATGACTCAGCATTTTTTGCGCGCAACCTCGGTCTTTCATATGCAGTTAAAGCAGGACGGGCTTGATTTGGAAGGCGGACGGGCGCGCCATGTGATGCGCTCCACATCCGTGCGCGAACTTATGACCGGTAATTACGCCACCGCCAGCACACTGGCCACACGGGACCAGCTTCAGGAAATTCTGCTAACCGAACATCACAGCCATATTTATATTCTGGATGAGGGATGCAAGATCACCGGGCTGGTCACTGTGGCTGAATTGCAAAAGGCAAACGGCGACGCGGATGTGCAGACAGCACAGAGTTTCTGTCGCCCCGTCCCCATCATCCTGTCCCCGTCCGACAGTCTGGAAGATGCCTTCCAGAAGTTTGACATGAGCGGTGAGGAAACCCTGCCCGTGGTCACCGACGACGCCCAGTCAGAAATCATCGGTATCCTGCATCACCGATTTGTCCTGCAAGCCTATAACAAGGCCTTGCTGGATGAAAAAGAATAGAGACTTTCCAGAGAATAAAGTAATATAAAACTATGTCCGACCCATTTGATATTGATAACCTGTCCGAAATGGATATTCCCTTTGAGGATAACCAGCCCCCCCGGCAACCCCCCTATCTTGACGGCCTGAATCCGCCGCAAAGACAGGCGGTTGAGACCATCAATGGTCCGCTTCTGGTGCTGGCCGGGGCCGGGACCGGCAAGACCCGCGTTCTGATCACCCGCCTTGCCCATATCCTGACCACGAACAGTGCCTATCCCAATCAGATACTGGCCGTGACCTTCACCAACAAAGCGGCCCTTGAAATGAAGGTACGGGTGGGGGCGATCATCGGGGACGCGGTGGAAAGCATGTATTGGCTGGGTACCTTTCATGCCATCGGGGTTAAAATCCTGCGCAATCATTGTGATCTGGTGGGCCTGTCCGCCAATTTTACCATTCTGGACAGCGATGACCAGCTGCGCCTGATCAAACAGATCGTCCGGGCCGAAGATATTGATGAAAAGCGGTGGAACCCGCGTATTCTGGCCGGATTGATTGACGGCTGGAAGAACCGGGGCCTGCTGCCCGCCCAAGTCCCCAAGGATGAGGCCCATCATTATGCGGACGGCAAGGCCATCACCTTTTACAGCGAATATCAGGCCCGACTGAAAATACTGAATGCGGTGGATTTTGGCGACCTGATCCTGCTGTGCCTGACCCTGTTTCAGAAGAACCCGGACGTGCTGGCCGAATATCAACGACGGTTCCGCTATATTCTGGTGGATGAATATCAGGACACCAATGTGGCCCAGTATCTTTTGCTGCGCCTGTTAGCCCAAAGCCATAAGAATATATGCTGTGTCGGTGATGATGATCAGTCCATCTATGGCTGGCGCGGCGCAGAGGTCGGTAATATCCTGCGTTTTGAAAAGGATTTTGACGGCGCGAAAATTGTCCGGCTGGAACAGAACTACCGCTCCACAACCCATATTCTGGGCGCATCCGGCGGCTTAATCAGTGCCAATATTGGCCGTCTGGGCAAGACGCTCTGGACGGAAAAGGACGGCGGCGACAAGATCACCATCAATCCGGTCTGGGATGGCCGAGAGGAAGCCCGCACTATTGGCGATATGATTGAGGAACGCCAGCGCAAGGGCCAGAAGCTAAGCGAAATGGCGGTTCTGGTCCGGGCCGGATTCCAGACCCGCGAGTTTGAAGAACGCTTTCTGACTTTGGGCGTTCCCCACCGGATCATTGGCGGTTTTCGTTTTTACGAACGGGCCGAAATTCGTGATGTCATTGCCTATCTACGTCATATTCAGAACCCCGATGACAGTCTGGCCTTTGAGCGGATCATCAATGTGCCAAAGCGCGGCATTGGCGATGCCACGGTTAACAAACTCCACGCCATTGCCCGCCAAAAAGGCTGTTCTCTGGCCCGGGCGGCAGAGGAAATCCTGGCGGCAGGCGAGCTTAGGGCAAAGGCCGGAAACGCCCTGCGCACCCTGCTGGATAATTTTATCCGCTGGCGGGATCAAGCACAGGACGGCGACCATATTGCCCTGACCGAAACAATCATGGACGAAAGCGGTTATCTGGACATGTGGCGCATGGACAAGTCACCGGATTCCGAAGGCAAGCTGGAGAATCTCGGCGAACTTCTGCGGGCCATGGAGCCTTTTGAAGGGCTGGAAGATTTTCTGGAACATATCGCGCTGGTCATGGAAAACTCCAGCAATGATGTTCAGGACAAGGTGAGCATCATGACCCTGCACGGCTCAAAGGGACTGGAATTTGAATGTGTGTTTCTGCCCGGATGGGAGGAAGACTTATTCCCCAGCAAGAAATCACTAGAAGAGCATGGGAGCAAGGGGCTTGAGGAAGAACGGCGGCTGGCCTATGTGGGGCTGACCCGTGCCAAGAAAGAGGCCCATATTTTCCATGTGGCGTCCCGTTATCTTTACGGTAATTATACCAGCCCCCTGCCGTCCCGTTTCCTCAGCGAACTGCCCGCAGATCATGTGGATCTCAAGCCCTCAAAAAGCATGTATGGACAGGCCACGGAATTTTCTGAAGCGGCCCCCCAATGGACTCAGGGCTATAGCAAGCCACAGCTTGACCGCAGCCGCGCCAAAGGCACCCCGCCCACAATTACAAGAAAGGCCGCAGCCGTTTCCGCCTTCAAACCCGGCGAACGGGTCTTTCACGATAAATTCGGCTACGGTATCATTCTCACCTGCGACGGGAACAAGCTGGAAATTGATTTTGAGAAGGGGTCCGTCCGCAAGCTTATGGACAGCTTCGTTCAGGCCGCCTGAGTTTTATTTAATTTTGATATGGTTCTTTTTACGGGACCGGTCAATGACCTTGTCCGGGTTGCCATAAACATACACATCACCGGAGCCCGCAACATCCACGTCCAATGCCTCACTGGCATAAACCACAAGATCGCCGGAGCCCGCGATGTCAACTTCAACCTTTTCACAGATAAAATCCTTGGCGGCGAAATCACCGGACCCGTTAATTTCAATCTCAAGACTTCTGCATTTGCCGGATATTTTTACCTCGCCGCTGCCATTGATGCTGATGTCACTTTCCACCGTTTCAAAGGATGGGCTGATCAAACCGCCGGAGCCGTTGATCTGAGCCTTTAATTCTTCGCTACCGCCGGTGAATTTTATTTGGCCGGAGCCATTGATAACCGCCTTAAAAAAACTGCCATGGATACCCTCAATCACCACGTCAGAGGAACCATTCACAGTATATTTTTTTAACTTTGGCAATGAAATAGTAATTTCCGGCTTGGGGCCGTTCCATGAACTAAAAATCGACTGTTTTTTTTCAATCACCAACGTCTGACCCCTGACATATACTTTAAGCAGGGCCAGGTCTTTTTCATCCGCATTAACATCAAGGCCATAATCTTCTCCGACCCGAACCGTCACATGGGCCGCGCTGCCTTCGCTGATATTGACATATTCACCCAGATCATAATTCTGTTGACCGATAACAAGGTCATGCTCTTCACCCGATGCCATATATAATATGGCACCGATGGCAAAGGCCGCTATGCCGAAAAGTTTCAAATAACTCATTTGTGACACCTCATACCCGCATACCCATATTTTTTATCATTCATTCCCATGTACGATAAAATCGGAGCTTCCGCTAGACCTGTTTTCAATGGATTTCGGATTGCCGTAAACATCCACGTCCGAACTACCGCTGGTTCTGACCTTGATTTCATCACTGGCATAGACCGTCACATCACCGGAGCCGCTGATCCGCGCCTTGACCTTTAAACAAGTCAGGCCACTACCGGAGAAATCCCCCGAACCACTGATCGACACTTTGAGGTTATCACATTTACCAGCCAAACTAATATCACCGGAACCATTGATCTCTGCGGAAACTTGCTGCGCGTCAAAGCTTTTACTGACCACATCGCCGGAGCCGTTAATTTCCACATCCAGTTCCGTACCCTTGCCGTCAAATACCACATTGCCCGACCCATTGATGGCCAGCTTGAATGAATCGCTATCCACATTCCGGATTTTCGCATCCGAGGAACCGTTGATGACAAATTTTGTCAAATCCGCCATCGTAACGGCAATTTTAACCGTTTTCATCCGGCCGGAATATTTTTTCTTTTTGATGATCAAGCTATTATCCCGAACATCAATGACCAGCTTGGCCAAGTCTTCTGTCCGGCCCTCCATACTGAAAGACTGTTTCTTGCCCACCGCCACATCAAGGTCGACGGGGGCATAGACTTTTATTTTGGAAAAATCATTTAATGTCATGTCTTTGGTTTCAGCAACCGCAGGGGCGGTCAGGGTAACCGTGGCTATTACAGCCCATAAAGAGAGTGGTGCTTTTTTCATGGTTTAATCCTTTTGCTAAATCCTGTGCAGGCTCATTTGTGAATGGTGATGTTGCTGAACCAGCCCTTGTCTTTATCGATCTCTTTCGGGTTGCCGTAAAAGTCAATATTACCCATACCGTTGATAGTCAGATCAGCGGACTGCGCGCCGAACGCCTCCACATTGCCAACACCGTTTATGCGAACGGTGACATCCTCGCATTTCAACTTTCTGCCTTCAAAATTGCTGGCCCCGTTCAAGGTAATGTCAAGTTTGGCGCATTTCCCGGATACTTTGATATTGCTGGCCCCATTGATTTTAAAATCAATTTTCCGACCCTCAATGCCGGACAATTTTGCATCCACGGCCCCATTTACGGTAAGGGCGGAAAATTCCGGCATGGTGACAATCACCCGGTTGTCCGAAGAAATTTGCTTTGCGGTGCTGCTCTTATCTTTACGCTCAATCACCAGCGTATCGCCGTCAACTGATGTAAAGATCTTTTTGGCCCATTTTTCCGTTCCCTTCAGGGTAACAGAAAAATTCTCGCCCACCCTCACATCAAGGCCGACCCCCATATTATCAATGGTAATTTTATCGAATGCGGAAAGATCACGGCTTTCTGTGATATCTCCGGCTTGTGCGATGGCCACACCCATCAGGCTAATTCCAGCAGCGATTGCAAAAATTGTACGTGTTTTCTTCATATTTCTATCCCTTATTTGCTGTAGCTATTATAGAAGACCTACCCTTGCCTGCACAAGACGGCCCGGCGCGGCTCATCTCAAAATCACCGTCACTTGTCGCATTTCACATCAGAAGATTGGACAATACACTGAAAAAACCAGTTTCTTACCCTTTAAAATACATATGCTGTATAACCCCGAAGACTCGGACAAAACAAAGATATAAAATATGACCAGCTGGAAAATTGAACTGAAAATTGATCAGGATTTAATCCCCCTTGTACAGGATATTATATACGGCCTTGATGAAGATGATTTTCCAACCCTGTCAGATTTTGAAATTATTGAGGGAAATAATATTCGCCTGCTGGAAGCCTTTTTCACCGGGAAACCAGACTTAACCTTATTTCAAAACAGGCTGAAAGACATCCTCCCCGCCAATGACCTCACCGCCAGTGACCTGCGGTTAACCGAGGTTGCCGAGAAGGACTGGGTTTCGGAATCCCAGAAATTATTACAGCCTGTTGATGCCGGATTATTCTTTGTATATGGCAGCCATGATGCCCATAAAGTCCCCGCCGACCGCATCAGCCTTCTGGTGGAAGCGGGGCAGGCCTTTGGCACCGGTCAGCATGAAACCACCCACGGCTGCCTGCTGGCCATCGGGGAACTGGCGGGTGAATTAACCGGGGGCAAAACCCCAAAAACGGCCCTTGACCTGGGCTGTGGATCAGGTCTCCTGGCCCTCGCCATGAGCCGCATCTGGCCCATCACCATCACCGCCAGCGATATTGACCCCATTGCCACCGAAACCACCATCCTGAATGCCGCCGCCAACAAAATATCTGTGACAAATTTATCCTCCGGCGTGGCGGGCATTGCCGCCCTGACCAGTGATGGCTTTGGAGACAGCGCCCTGAGCGCCGCCGGGCCCTATGACGTGATTGTGGCCAATATCCTCGCCAAACCCTTGCAGGATATGGCCTCTAGCATAGTGGCAAATTTGTCACAAGGCGGTGTTTTAATCCTGTCAGGGCTGCTGGGTACGCAAGAAGAAGCCGTTGTCGCGGCCTATGAAAAGACGGGGATGGAATTGGTCAAACGCTATGTGCGCGGGGAATGGAATAGCCTGATGTTACGGCACAAGACATAAAAAAACCCGTGATGACCATATAATCATCACGGGCTACTTACTACTAAGCGGGTCTATTTACGCAACCCGTACTGTCAAATCATTGTCATTGCTGTGGGCCGGAACAAAACCCTTGTCGTGGAGCAAGTCCATGAAATCGTAATGCTCAACAGGCATATCGATTTTCCAGTCAACCTTGCCAAACAGGGCAGCAAAATCAATTGATGTCCGTTCATTGTCATTGACCGGAACCGGAATAAATCCATTGTCCCGCATGAGGTCCATAAAATTATACTGTACAGCTGAGCGCTCAATCTTCGAAGACAGGTCGGTAACCAGCCCCTTAAAAAAGGAAACCACATTGTTTGAATTCGCATCTGTCTGAGGAGCAATACCCTTGTCCTTCAACAGATCCATCATGAAATTGTATCCTGATACAAAATTTGTCATTGATCTAAACCTTTATAATAAAAATCTGTTGAATGTTAAATTCTCTGTTTCACCGTCATGGCCTTCTCTGGCCTTCCGATGATCTATATTTAAGGTTTTTAACTATAAATGAGTAGAGGGGCTTTTTGCATTACAGGCATGCGCCCTGCGCATAGCTTTAATTAAGGTCTAGTTAATTTACGCATATCACCTGATCAATTCAAGCCACTCATCTTCGCTCAGGGTTTTAACGCCCAGGGCCACGGCTTTTTTGAGTTTTGATCCGGCAC
>JAADFR010000181.1 GCA_013152755.1 Alphaproteobacteria bacterium | reverse complement strand
CATGGCTATAACAATCCGGTGATGCAGGAAAAAATCATTTCTCAGGTCCGCAATATGTCCCATGTGATGCTGGGCGGGTTGGTGCATGAGGGGGCAGCTACTCTGGCAAAGCGTCTGGCGGATATTTTGCCCGGCGACCTTAATCATGTTTTCTTTTCCGAAAGTGGGTCTGTGTCCGTTGAAATAGCCCTGAAAATGGCGGTTCAATATTGGTCAAATCTGGGGGAAGAAGGCCATCATCGTTTTGTCTGTTTTCAGTCCGGCTATCACGGTGACACCACGGCGGCCATGTCGGTGGGCGGTAATGCGTCCGGCATGCATAAGGCTTTCAGCGGATTCCTGCAGCAGCAATTTCTGCGCCCTCTGCCGGAAACGCCTGAGGAAATTCTGGAGTTCGGCGCATTTCTTGCGGAAAACAGGGATCAGGTTGCAGGCGTGATTATGGAACCTCTGGTACAGGGGGCGGGGGGTATGAAATTTCATGGTGCTGAGACACTGGCCGCTATTTCCGCACAATGTAAAGAACAGGGGGTTCTGCTTATTCTGGATGAAATATTTACTGGATTTGGCCGCACAGGAACCATGTTTGCCTGCGAACAGGCGGGCATCACGCCGGATATTATCTGTCTGGGCAAGGCGCTGACCGCCGGAACTGTGGCCATGGCGGCGACTGTGGCAACGGACAGAGTTTACGGTGCGTTTCTGTCCGATGATCCAGACAAGGCTTTTATGCATGGTCCGACTTACATGGCGAACCCACTGGCCTGCGCGGCGGCAAATGCCTCGCTGGATATTTTCCGGGATGAGGCGGTGCTAGAGCGGGTCAAGCATATTGAAGGTCATCTCAATCAATCACTGGAACAATTCCGCACATTGCCGGGGGTTGTGGACGTGCGGGTCAAGGGCGCTATCGGGGTTATTCAGATGGAAAAAATAGAGGATTTATCGCGGCTCAGAACAGAATTTGCCAATGAGGGGGTATGGATTCGCCCGTTTGGTGATATAATCTATCTGACGCCGTCATTTTCCATGCAAAGCCATGAACTTGCGGCATTGACACAGGCCATAGATAAAGTGCTTAATAGGCTAAATTAGAATCATTTTAAAGGTTACATAATGCTGAATAGATTGTTGGCATTGCGGCAGTGTTTGAGGGAACTGGGCCTGAAGGGTTTTCTTATTCCTCACGCCGATGAACATCAATGCGAGTATAGCCCAGAAAATGCCAAAAGGCTGAACTGGCTGACGGGGTTTTCCGGGTCAGCGGGCCTTTGCGTGGTTACATTGGATCAGGCAGCCATTTATGTGGATGGCCGCTATAAAATTCAGGTACGTCAGCAAGTGGACATGAAGCATTTTGAACCTATGGACTTTCATCATGATAAGCTGGAAGACTGGTTTCTGTCTCATCTTACAGAAGGTGACCGGGTTGGTTATGATCCGGCGTTGCATACGCGGGGTTGGATAAAAACGCTTTCCGAACAATGTGCCCGGTATGATATTGATCTTGTCCCTTTGAAGAAAAATCCCATTGACGGCCTGTGGACAGATCGCCCCGCATCACCTAAAAACCCGGTTTTTCCGCATCCATTGACTTTCTCGGGCGAAAAATCAAAAGACAAACGGGCACGGATTGGCAGCCTGTTAAAAGCAGATGGCATTGCGGCAGCAGTGATCACCAGTCTGGACAGTATTGCCTGGTTGCTAAATATTCGGGGCAGTGATGTGGAACATTCACCTCTGGTGATGTGCTATCTGATTCTGAAAAATACCGGCAAAGCAGTCTTTTTTGTTGATGAGGATAAAATCTCAGACGAGGTTCGTGAACATCTGGGCCGCGGGGTAGAGATAAAGCCATATGGAAGTTTCGCCGGTGCGGTAAAGAAAATTGGCCGGGGGTCAAAGAAAATTTTAGTGGATCCAGTGCGAACGCATGCCATCGTTATGGATGCGTTGGAACAGGGCGGCGCAATAATAATTGAGAAAGAAGATCCCTGTCAGATCATAAAGGCCTGTAAAAATGAGGTTGAGTTGAATGGTGCGCGGGCGGCCCATATTCGTGATGGTGTCGCCATGTGTAAATTTCTATGCTGGTTTGAGGAAAATGTGGGGGCGGGCAAGCTTGATGAGTTATCGGTCACCGAAAAATTATTGACCTTCAGGAAAATTCAAAAAGACTTCAGGGGGCTTAGCTTTGATACCATTGCCGGTGCGGGTCCAAATGGGGCCATCGTTCATTACCGCTCCAGCCCGGTGAGTAACCGTGAAATCAAAGGTAATATGCTGTTTCTTCTGGATTCAGGCGGACAGTATCTGGACGGGACAACGGACCTTACCCGCACTATTGCCGTTGGCAAGCCGACCGAGGAACAGCGCGATCATTATACACGGGTTCTGAAAGGGCATATTGCCTTGGCGCAGGCCCGCTTCCCCGTGGGGCGAAGCGGCGCGCATCTGGATACGCTGGCGCGTAAGTCTCTTTGGGATGTGGGGCTGGATTATGATCATGGTACAGGGCATGGGGTCGGTAGCTATCTAGGCGTGCATGAGGGGCCACAATCTATTTCATCACGTGGCTTTGGCATTGCCCTAGTGCCGGGGATGATATTGTCCAATGAGCCGGGTTATTATAAAAACGGCGAATATGGTATCCGTATAGAAAATCTGATGATTGTCAGGGCTAGCCATTTTGAGGAAGAAGAGCGGCCCATGAATATTTTTGAGACCATAACCTTCGTCCCCATTGATACCCGGCTTATCAACGCGCATATGATGACCAGCACGGAAATAACCTGGCTCAATATTTATCATGCACAAGTGAGGGAGAAAATTTCACCTTACCTGATGGATAAGGAACTGGCCTGGTTACAGCAGGCAACCCAGTCAATCATGGTTTTGTGATTATTCTGGTGGCGAGAAATAATTGCCGCCGACAAACATCAGCGGGGCTATTTCATTACGGGTAATGATCTTTTTTACTTTGCCGATGAAAATACTATGGCTGCCATAGACATGTGTATCGTCAAGATCGCAAAATATTGAGGCCTGTGCATTCATCAGATAAGGAATATCTCCTTCAGAAGATTGCCAGTCACCAATATTAAACCGTTCCTCGCCTTTTTCTTTCCAGGCGCAAGTGTCTGAAATATCCTGTTGGTCTTTGTATAAAATATTAACACAAAAACCAGCTCCGTCAGAAAGGGCATAATGCAAGCCGTTATCTCGGTTTACACAGATGAGTAATGCAGGCGGATCAAGGGACAAAGAGGTTACAGCCGTTGCCGTCATGGCGTATTTTTGGGTTCCATCATGACTGGTGATCACGGTGACAGAGGCCCCAAGCCGTCCCATGGCCTGTTTCATATGCTCTTTCAGCTTTTCCGTTGTCATCTGTACCTCCGATAATAAAGATGTTAAATATATAGCGGCCTATTATTTAAATACTACCTATCATTCTGTTTTCCTGGTCTTTTAGCAACCCGGTGAGGAAGCGACAGACGGCGTCAACCCGCGCTACATGACGCAGATCCTCATGAACCACCAGCCAATATTCCCGGTCAATATATATTTTTGTCGGTAAAACAGGCGACAGGCGGCTGTCCTGATCGGCCATGAAACAATGAATGATGGACAGGCCAATACCGTCAAGGGCTGCGTTATATTGAGCCAGAACATTTGTGCTGCGAAAAACCACATGGGGGTCTTTGACGATCTGTTCCAGAAAGCGCAATTCCGGCAATTGGATCAGGTCATCAATATAGCTGATGAAATCATGACTATTCAGGTCTTCAATGGTGGAAATCGGCGCATGTTGGTCCAGATAGCTTTTGGCCCCATAGAGCCGGAGCCGGTAATCACACAGCTTCCAGGCAATCACCCGCCCGGCGGTGGGACGGGCGAGGGTGATCGCTATATCAGCCTCACGTTTGGACAGGCTTGCCCGGCGGGATTCGGCCATCAATTCCAATTCAATATCCGGATGCATCTGCCGGAATTGCCCCATATGGTGGGCAATGATCTGGGCGCCAAGCCCTTCCGGTGCAGAAAGTCTAACGGTGCCCGACAGGCGGGCATCTTTGCCGGAAATATCCTGATAAAGCTGGTTTGAACGGGCCTCCATCTGTTCCGCATGGGGCAGAAGCCGGAGCCCCGCATCCGTCAACTGATAGCCGCGCGGTGATTTGTCAAACAGCCGTACATTCAGCTCATGTTCCAGGGCGGCAATGCGGCGGCTGACGGTGGTATGGTCCACATGGAGCTTGCGCGCCGCACTGACCAGCCGCCCGCGCCGGGACAGTTCCAGAAAAAATCGTAAGTCATTCCAGTCATACATGGGGCAGGCTTTCTGTGCATTTATGCAGATCGTATGTGAATATTTTGCCATAGAAATGCATATTTGTCTTCTATAAACTGTGATCAGGCTGAATATTCACTCAAGGATCAGATCATGAAACACTATACCCACCTTATTGCCGGTAATGCCGTGGACGGCACAAGCGGGCGTTTTGCCCCCATATATAATCCGTCAACGGGTCAGCAATCTGCTGAAGTCCCTTTAGCTAATGTCTCTGAGGTGGAACAGGCCATTGCCGCGGCCGAGGCCGCTTTTCCGAGCTGGTCGGGAACCTCCGTCTTGCAGCGCGCCCGCATTATGACCCGCTTTACCGCCCTGTTGTATAAGCATCAGCCGGAATTGGCCGAACTGGTATCGCGCGAGCATGGCAAGGTGATTGAGGATGCCATGGGGTCCGTATTGCGCGGGATAGAGGTTGCAGAATTTGCCTGCGGCATTCCGCACCTGCAAAAGGGCGAATTTTCCGACAATGTGGCGAGCGGTATTGATATTTATTCCATGCGCAAGCCCTTGGGCGTTGTTGCGGGTATAACGCCGTTTAACTTCCCGGCCATGATCCCGCTCTGGATGGCGAGTATGGCCATTATCACCGGCAATACGGTTGTCTTAAAACCGTCAGAAAAAGACCCCGGCTGTCCCATGCGTATGGCGGAATTGTTTTTGGAAGCGGGTGGTCCGGCGGGTGTGTTTAACATTGTTAACGGCGATAAGGAAGCCGTGGATTGCCTGTTGAATGATAGCCGGATCAAGGCGGTGAGCTTTGTAGGCTCCACACCCATTGCCCGCTATGTGTATGAAACTGCCACCAAAAACGGCAAACGCTGTCAGGCCATGGGTGGGGCCAAGAACCATATGCTGATCCTGCCGGATGCTGATCTGGATGGTGTTGCCAATGCCCTGATGGGGGCGGCTTACGGCTCTGCGGGGGAACGGTGCATGGCCATATCTGTTGGTGTTTGTGTGGGTGATGAGGTGGCGGACAGGCTGATAGAATTGCTGACCCCGCGCGTGAAAGCCCTTAAAATCGGCACAAGTCTGGATAAAGGCCTTGAAATGGGACCGTTGGTGACGGCGGAACATCGGGCCAAGGTAATGAATTATATTCAGATGGGCGTTGATGAGGGCGCGGATTTAATCGTTGATGGCCGGGATTTCAAGCTGGCGGGCCATGAGGACGGTTATTTCCTCGGCGGGTCTTTGTTTGACAATGTGAAAAAAGACATGCGCTCTTATAAAGAGGAAATATTCGGCCCGGTCCTGCAATTGATGCGGGTGCAGAATTTTGAGGAAGGCATGGCCTTGGCCACGGATCACGAATATGGCAATGGAACCTCTATCTTTACCCGAAGCGGCGCGGCGGCGCGGACCTATGCAGACCGGGTGGAAGTGGGCATGGTTGGCATCAATGTGCCAATTCCCGTACCCTTGGCGTTTCACAGTTTCGGTGGCTGGAAAGCCTCTTCTTTCGGTGATCACAACCAGTTTGGGATGGAGGCCGTGCGGTTTTATACCAAGGTAAAAACCGTCACCGCCCGTTGGCCGGAAAGCACCATAGAAGCAGATTTCTCTATCCCCACATTGAAATAAGCCATACACTCTGTCCAAAGGAATTTGAACATGGACTTTGATTTTAATGAGGACCAGCGGGCCATACAGGACATGGCCCGTGCCTTTGCGGAAAATGAATTCGCTCCCCATGCGGAAGAATGGGACCGGGACCATATCTTTCCGGAGGATGCCCTGCGCCTAGCAGCGGCCTTGGGCTTTGCCGGTATCTATATCAAAGAGGATGTGGGCGGTTCGGCGTTGGGGCGATTGGACGCGGCGATAATTTTTGAGGAATTGTCCAAGGGCTGCACCTCCACGGCGGCTTACCTATCCATTCATAATATGGCGAGCTGGATGATTGACCAGTTTGGCCATGACGATTTGCGCCGAAAATACGGCCCCAAACTTGCCAGCATGGAATTTTTCGCCAGCTATTGCCTGACCGAACCGGGGGCCGGGTCCGATGCGGCGTCCCTGCGCACAAAGGCCGTACGTGACGGCGATCATTATGTGCTGAACGGCACAAAAGCCTTCATCTCCGGCGGCGGGCGTTCCGATGTCTATGTGGTTATGGTGCGTACGGGAGAGGCCGGGCCAAAGGGCATAAGCACCATCGTGGTCGAGAAAGACACCCCGGGCCTGAGCTTTGGCGCACAGGAAAGAAAAATGGGCTGGCATAGTCAGCCGACGAGTGCGGTCATATTCGAGGATTGCCGGGTGCCGGTGGAAAATCTGGTCGGGGCAGAGGGCGACGGATTCAAAATCGCCATGAAGGGCTTGGACGGCGGGCGGCTTAATATTGGGGCCTGTTCACTGGGCGCGGCGCAGACCTGTCTTGACCTGACTATTCAATATATGGCTGAGCGTAAACAATTTGGCAAAAGGTTGAATGAGTTTCAGGCTTTGCAATTCCGTATTGCCGATATGGCCACCGAACTGGAAGCGGCCCGCCTGTTGCTCCATAAGGCCGCCTCAAAAGTGGATCGTCAGGATATGGATGCCACTCATTTTGCCGCTATGGCCAAACGGTTGGCCACCGATACCGGCTTTAAGGTGGTCAATGAGGCCTTGCAGCTTCACGGGGGGTATGGTTATGTATCGGACTATCCCATTGAACGCTTCCTGCGGGATGTGCGCGTTCATCAGATTCTGGAAGGCAGTAATGAAATCATGCGCCTGATTATTGCGCGAAACCTGTTAGGATAAAGGCTATGCCCAAACATCATACGATTAATTATGTGGAATTTCCGGCCCATGACCTCACGGCGACAAAGACCTTTTTCGGCAAGGTGTTTGGCTGGGAGTTTCAGGATTACGGGCCTGACTATTGCGCTTTTAGCGGGCAGGGGACCGATGGCGGTTTCTATAAATCCGATCTGAAGGCCTCAAGCGAGACCGGGTCTGTGCTGATCGTGCTCTATAGCGAAAATCTGGAAGAAACAGAGCAGGCAGTCAAGGCGGCGGGCGGCGCTATTATCAAAGAGATTTTCAGCTTCCCTGGTGGTCGCCGCTTTCATTTTACGGAGCCAAGTGGCAATGAACTGGCGGTCTGGTCCGCTTAATTCTTGCATGATGTGGTTTTTTACTTAAAATCAGGGCCATGAGCGCGGATTGGAAACCCATTTGGGAAAAAGTAAAACAGTGGCACGAGGCCGGACGTAAGGTTGCGTTGGCCACAGTGGTGGACACATGGGGATCATCCCCCCGACCTACGGGCAGTATGATGATCGTCGATGATCAGGGGGCCATGGAAGGATCCGTGTCCGGGGGCTGCATAGAAGGGGCCGTTATACAGGCCGCGCGGGAAGTCATGGACGGCGGCAAACCCCATATTCTGGATTTCAGTGTCAGCAACGATCAGGCATGGGAAGTGGGCCTGTCTTGCGGCGGCAGGGTGCGGGTTCTGGTGGAATCCATCGCCGAAAAACGTCCCCTGATAGACAAAATGCTCAGGGCAACGGGGCCGGTGATTCTCAAAACCGACTGTACCACCGGGCAGACAACGCTGGAATATGGTCAGAATAATTCGGAAAAAAGTAAATTAACCGAGGTGGGGGACCAGATTATTTTCACCCAAATTCTGGAACAACCCCTTGATCTGATTATCATTGGGGCGGTTCATATCACTCAGGCTATGGTCAAAATCGCCCAAAGTCTGGATATTGCCGTAACCGTCATTGATCCGCGCACCGCCTTTGCCAGCAAAATTCGTTTCCCGGATATTGACCTTTGCACCGATTGGCCGGATGAAGCCTTGGACGCACGCCAAATTACATCCGGCACCGCCGTGGTGACCCTGACCCATGACCCGAAGCTGGATGATCCGGCGCTGGAAATTGTCCTGAAGTCCGATGCTTTCTATATTGCGTCGCTAGGCAGCCGCAAAACCCATGCGGCGCGGGTGGGGCGGCTGACGGACAGAGGATTCACCGCGGAACAGATTGCCCGCATCCACGCCCCGGCAGGCCTTGACATCGGGGCCAAGACGCCAGCGGAAATTGCCCTTTCCGTTATGGCTGAAATGATGTCTGTCTATCGTAATGGCCATAACAGATGAAGTTCGGTGAATTTCCCTTGTCACAGGCCTTAGGGGCCACGTTGGCCCATTCGGTCAGACTGCCGTCCGGGCTTTTGAAAAAAGGTCATATTTTAACCCAATCCGATATTCAGTCTTTGACCGAGAATGATATTTTCCACGTGATGGTGGCCATATTTGGGCCGGATGATATGACTGAGGATAAGGTGGCGACCCATATTGCGGGACATATATGCGGCACCCATATCACCTGTGCGGAGGCTTTCACGGGCCGGGTTAACCTTTATGCCGCCGCCGATGGGCTGGTGACCATAGATGTGACGGCGGTTGGTGCCCTTAACCATATGGATGAAGCCATTACGCTGGCCACCGTATCTCCCCATGCGGTTGTCCGTAAGGGGCAGATGGTGGCGACGGTAAAAATCATTCCGCTGGCGGTGAAGAATGAAATAGTGGCGCAGGTGACGGCGCAAATTACGACTGGCCTGATCAACCTCCATCCTTTTCAGCCTCAGAAGATTTTGATGATACAGACCGAACTTGCCGGGGGGCAGGAGAAACTATTTGCCAAATCCCGAAAAGTTATGGCCCATCGGTTAGCCGAATATGGGGCTGGTATTACGGATGAAGTCAGATGCCCACACAGGGAAGCGGATTTATCCGATTTACTGACAGGCAGGATAGACGGCGGTCAGGATATGATTCTGATCATGGGGGCTTCGGCGATTACCGACAGGCGGGATGTTATTCCGGCGGCTATAACGGCTGCGGGGGGTGAGGTCATCCATTACGGCATGCCCGTTGATCCGGGCAACCTGATGTTGCTGGCAAAATTAAAGGGGAAATGGGTGCTGGGTCTGCCGGGCTGTTCGCGTTCGCCAAAGCTGAATGGTATTGACCTTATCCTGTCCCGTATCTGCGCGGGGCAAGAGGTTACGGGGCCGGATATTATGAATATGGGCGTTGGCGGTCTGCTGAGTGAATATCCGGGACGTCCGCAACCCAGAGAACCACGTAAGGGGGCTATTACCATGGAAAAGCCAAAAAAAATTGCCGCTCTTATCCTTGCCGCCGGACAATCACGGCGCATGGGGCAGGACAATAAGCTGCTCCTGCCTTATGGGGAGGAAACGGTTTTGTCCCATGTTCTGACACAGGTCAGGCAGGCAGGTCTTGAAAATATTTACGGCGTAACCGGCCATCAAAGACAGGCTATAGAGCAGGAATTCAGCCGCCATAACGTCACCGCCTTTCATAATGATCTCTATGCCGAGGGGATGAGTACGTCGGTCAAGCTGGGCATCAGGTCGCTACCGTCCGATTGTGACGCTGTCCTGATTATTCTGGGCGATATGCCGAATATATCGGCGGATATTCTGAAACAGATCATGACGGCTTATAATCCGGCCTGTGATAGGTCAATCATAATCCCCACCTACAAAGGCAAGCGGGGCAATCCTATTCTGTGGGACCGGGCTTTCTTCAGTGATTTCGAGGAATTGGCGGGGGATATGGGGGCCAAGAAATTGCTGGGCGATTATCCCGAATTTATCCATGAGGTGGATGTGGGCTCCGATGCTATTTTTCTGGATATAGATACGTATGAGGCTTATGCCCGGCTAAAAAACAAATAGGTGAGGATGTAGAATGTCGATTAAAACAACTGTGATGAAGACGGTTAAATGGCTATTTGGGGGGGCTGGATTGGTCATTGTGGTCGGGGTTCTTGTGGCCTATATGACTTTTCGGGCCAGTCTGCCAACCTTAGATGGGCGCATTATAACCTCTGAGGTTCAGCAGGATATTCTGGTCGAGCGGGACAAAAACGGCAATGCCACTCTGACGGCGGGTAACAGGCTTGATCTGGCCTATGCCACCGGCTTTATTCATGCGCAGGAACGGTTTTTTCAGATTGACCTGTCCCGGCGCATGGCGGCGGGTGAGCTATCGGAATTATTCGGCCCGCTGGCCCTGAAAATGGATCAGAAAAACCGTATGCACCGGTTTCGCACCCGGGCAAAAACGGCAATTTTAGAGCTTTCAGACAGCAACCGGGCCTTATTGAAAAAATATGTGGCTGGCATTAATGACGGTTTGAAAGGGCTGGATAGCAAACCTTTTGAATATTGGCTGCTTCAGCAGGAACCGCAGCCATGGACAGAGGAAGACAGCTACCTTGTGATCTATTCCATGTTCTTTGCCCTGCAATCAGGGACGATAAACACCGAATGGCAGCGGTATTATCTGGAGGATAGCCTTGACCCCCGGCTTGTTAAATTTCTGTTGCCCAATAAAACCGAATGGGACGCGCCCTTGCAACCTGATGCGGAACCCTGGACACCACAGGAAATTCCATCTGCCACTGTGTTGAAAAATCACCCCACAGAATTGGCCATGATAACGGGCGAGGAAGCAGACGTTCCGGGCAGCAACAATTGGGCCGTATCGGGCAAGATTACCAAAAACGGGGCGGCAATCCTGTCCAACGATATGCATCTGGGTATTCGCGCCCCGGCCACATGGTTTAGGCTGCGCCTGAAACTCAGTGATGATTCCCTTGATATTTCCGGTGTTTCCCTGCCGGGGACGCCGCTTATTATCGTGGGCAGCAATGGGTCCGTGGCCTGGGGCTATACCAATTCCTTTGTTGATACCTCTGATATGGTTGACCTGAAAATTAACCCGGATTTTGACCAGCAATATATGACACCGGAGGGTTATAAAGACTTTGTAGTTTATGATGAGGAAATCAAGGTAAAGGATGCGGCGCCAGTTCGCCTGAAAGTGCGGGAGACCATATGGGGTCCGGTGATAGAGGCCGATAACGGTAAGCTATTTGCCTTGAAATGGGTCGCCCATCAGCCGCAGGCGGTCAATATGGGCCTGATCAGAATGGAGACCGTAAAAACCGTGGCCGATGCCATGAGGTTGGCACCGGGCAATGGTATTCCGGCTCAAAACGCCATGTTAGCGGATGTTGAGGGCAATATTGGCTGGATTCATTTCGGCGCATTGCCCAAGCGCAAGCCCGGAAATTATGAGCGCGCCGGGGACTGGTCCGATGGCACATTGGGCTGGACAGGCTGGCTCAATTTTGACGAACGGCCCAAAGTCTTTAACCCGGCCAATGACCGTCTGTGGTCCGCCAACAGCCGGGTGGTTTCTGGTGCGGATTACGCCAATGTGGGCGACGGCGGCGCAGATATTGGAGCGCGTCAGAAACAAATCCGGGACGACCTGATGCGCCTTGGCACCGGACTTGTGGAAAAAGATCTGTATGCCATACAGCTCGATAACCGGGCCGTATTCTGGGACAGGTGGCAGCAGCAGCTCCTGCTGGTTCTGAACAGCAGTAATGATGGCCGCTTACAGCCGTTCATTACGGCGGTTAAAAATTGGGGCGGGCGGGCCGCGAAGTCTTCGGTAGGGTTCCGCCTTGTGGAGAATTACCGCAAGTCTGTTTACCGGGGCTTGACTACATTTCTAACCGGGCCCTGCACAGTAAAATTCAAATCCTGCAATTACAATATTGCGACCCACCAAATGGATAGTCCTTTCTGGCGGCTGGTGGACCAACGACCTATTGGCTGGTTACCTGCCGAATTTAAGGATGACTGGCAGGCTTTCTTTGAACAGCGCGCCCTTGCCGCATGGGCCCCTGTGGTCAGCGGCGAAGTTGCCTTGGCGGATTATACATGGGGGGCAGAAAATCGGTCCCTGATCCGTCATCCATTAAGCCAATCGGTGCCACTCTTGTCTTATCTGACGGATATGCGGCCCGCTATGCAGGATGGTGCGCGCGGTAAAATGCCTCATATTGCCGGCAACAGCTTTGGCCAGTCGGAACGGATTGTGGTCAGCCCCGGCCATGAGAAAGACGGCATAATGAATATGCCTGCCGGGCAATCCGGCCATCCGTTGTCGCCCTATTACGGCGCAGGTCATGAAGATTGGCTCACCGGTAAAATGACACCATTCCTGCCCGGTGATACGAAATGGTCCCTGCAAATTGCACCGGAGCGGTGAGGACAAGGCCGAGTCTCATCATATATTGCCCTAATAAAATTTTACCATAAGGATAAAAAAGCACTTAATGATGCATAGTATTGTAATATTATTTCAAGGGTGTGAAATATATTTATGATCCTTTGTTGCCGGAAAGCAAGTCCCGGCCGTAATTTTATTGCGGAATTAATTGCTGACTATTTATGGATATTCTGCAAAAAAGAAAATAATTATGTTGTGCTGTTATGCGAAAAAGATAGGCCTAAAAATAAATCTCGACAAATCCAGAATTGGTGACTACCACGTTAGATCAGTAATTCATTAAAAAAAGAGATGATCATATGATGGACGCAAATCAATTCAGGGGGCATGAACAGCTGGTCTACCTGCATGACAAGGAAAGTGGCCTGAAAGCTTTTATCGCGGTTCATGATACGTCCCTTGGCCCCGCGGCCGGTGGATGCCGTATGTGGAATTATGACAGCGAGCTTGAGGCCCTGAATGATGTGTTACGCCTGTCCCGGGGCATGAGCCATAAAAATGCCGTTGCCGGGCTTAAGCTGGGCGGGGGCAAGGCGGTGATCATGGGCAATTCCAGAACCGATAAATCCGAAGCCCTTTTCCGGGCTTTGGGCCGGATGATTGATAGCCTTGGCGGTAAATATATCTCTGCCGAGGATGTGGGAATCTCTGTTGAAGATATGGAAATTGCCGCCGAGGAAACCAGATATGTGGCCGGACTGTGACAAAAGGCGCCCATGCCAGCGGGGATCCGTCCCCCTATACAGCAACCGGTGTTTTTCTGGGCATCAAGGCAGCGGTGAAGCATAAATTCGGGCAGGATAATGTGGAAGGCTTAAGCGTGGCTGTGCAGGGCGTTGGCCATGTGGGCTATCACCTGTGTAAGCATCTGCATGAAGGCGGGGCCAAATTATTGGTGTCTGACATAAATCAGGATGCGCTAGACCGTGTTGCGCAGGAATTTGGCGCTGAAATTATGGACCGCGATGCTATTATTTCCGCCGATGTTGATATATTCTCTCCCTGTGCATTAGGGGCTGTTATCAATGATGACAGCATAGATCATATCAAGGCGAAAATCATTGCCGGAGCGGCTAATAATCAGCTGGCCCGGGATGATCATGGGCAAGCACTGATGGATCGCGGCATCCTTTATGCGCCGGATTATGTGATCAATGCGGGCGGCATCATCAATGTGGCGGCGGAAACGCGCGGGGCCTATGATGTGGATTGGGTCACGGCCAAGGTTGACCGCATATATGAAACGCTGACGGTGATATTCGACCGTTCTGTTTCAGAAGCGCGGCCCACCAACAGGATTGCCGATGAGCTGGCCGAAGAGATCATTGAAAAAGCCAGAGCAGCTAAGGCGTAATCTGATCAAGAATAGCCCTGAACAGAGGGCTGTTCCTGTTATTCAGTTCCAGAATAATATCAAAATGATTGAAGCCCGGCATGGGGATGAAGCTGGCCTTATGTCCGGCCTTTTGCCATGCGGCTTTATAGATTTCCGTTTGGCGCTTGAATTCCTCGGTTTCATTACTGCCGTAACTGAATATCACCGGGCAGGTGGGTTTTGGGATATGGAACAGTGGGCTGACCTCAATGGCCTCTGCCATGTTCAGGCCAAGCAGATCATTCACATATGTCAGGACAAGAGGCCGCAGGTCGTAAATGCCGCTGACCATACAGGCTCCTTTGACGGGGCAGTGTCCCTCATCACCCCTTAATATTTCAGCCACCAGATGCGCCCCGGCGGAACTGCCGGACAGGGTGATGTTCTCCTTGTCGCCGCCATAGGCATGAATATGGCCCAATATCCACCGCACACCCCGCCTGACCTGATCGATGATTTGACTCAAGCCGGCGTCTGGTGCCAATGTATAATCAAGGGCGATAAATATAATATTATGGTCAAGAAAGTTGAGGGCGGCAAAGCTGCTCTCCTCTTTGGAAAGCTCCTGCCAATAGCCACCGTGAATAAAGATATGGACGGGAAAGGGGCCATCACCCTTGGGGGCGAATATATCCATATGGGCGCGTTCTTCCGGGCCGTATTTAACATTCCTGTGGCATTGGTCTTTCAGATTCTCGCGGGCCGCGTGGCTCAGGCTGCTATATTTACCAAGAGGAACCGCTATATCATCAATGCAGGAGCTGGGGGAATATTCCCGTTCCAGCTTTTCCTTGCCCATAATATGATAGTGGTTCATAGTCATATGTATGATTTTACATGGTTATTGCCGCTAAACAATGAATGAGTATGAAAATGCCAAAATTTTCCCGTGATGACTTTCTGGCTTTGGATGAAAAAGACGACCTTGCCCCGTTTCGGGATGAATTTCAGCTAGCCAAAGACCTGATATATCTGGACGGTAACTCCCTTGGGGCGATGCCGGTTGCGGCACTGGCAAAGGCGCAGGATGTGGTTGCCCGGGAATGGGGGCAGGATTTAATCACCAGCTGGAACAAGAATGGCTGGTTTCATCTGGCGGAAAAGCTGGGCAATAAAATCGCCCGCCTGATTGGCGCGGACGAGGGGGAGGTCATGGCCTGTGATGCCACAGGGCTTAATCTCTATAAATTGCTGTCCATGGCACTGGATATGCGGCCTGAGCGCAAAGTAATCGTTATGGAGGGCAGTAACTTCCCGACCGATAATTACATGGCGCAAGGCCTAATCCATCAACGGGGGCAGGGCCATGAAATCCGCTTTGCCGAGCAGGATGACATCATGGCGGCAATCACGGAAGATGTGGCCGTGGTTTCGTTGACTCAAGTGCATTATAAAAGCGGCTATCTTCTTGATATGAAGGCCATAACGCAAAAAGCGCACCAGGTCGGCGCGCTGGTGATCTGGGATTTATGCCATAGCGCCGGGGCCTTGCCGGTGGCGCTAAATGACTGTCAGGCGGATTTTGCCCTTGGGTGCGGTTATAAATATTTAAACGGCGGTCCGGGGGCACCAGCCTTTCTTTATGTGGCCAAACGTCATCAGGGCAAAGCCATGCAACCCCTGACCGGATGGTGGGGCCATGCGAACCCCTTTGCCTTTGAGCAGGATTATCGTCCGGCAGATAATATCTGGCAATGTTTGACCGGAACACAGCCGATCTTGTCCCTGTCGGTTCTGGGCTGCGGCTTGGATATTTTTGAACGGGCAGATATGGGTAAAATCCGCGTGAAATCAATGAAGTTATGTGATTATTTCATTGACCTGGTTGAGGAATATTGCGCAGACTTTGGTTTTACTTTGGCCAGCCCAAGGGACAGCACAAAACGGGGCAGTCAGGTATCTTTCACCCATGAACAAGGCTATGCCATCATGCAGGCGTTGATCGCGAAAAATATCGTCGGAGATTTTCGTGCACCGGACATTATCCGCTTTGGTTTTACCCCGCTTTACACGCGATATGTTGATGTCTGGGATGCGGTTATGGGGCTACGTAATATCATGGAAAATGATCTTTGGCGCAGGCCGGAATATAGCAAACGTGAAGCTGTGACCTAGGGCCTGACCCTAATCATATAACGGCAGTTTTGTCGTATGTTTGACGGCGGTCATGGCAATGGTGGAGCTGATTTCCTGAACCCCTTCGATTTGGGACAGATGGTGCCACCACAGATTTTCATATTCCTGAATATCCTTCACAACAATTTTCAACAGAAAATCCACGTTCCCCATCAGGGTATAACATTCCAGTATTTGGGGAATGTCTTTGATAATCTCGATAAAATTGGGCAGTCTGCGCCCGTGGGCGGTCATCTTGACTTGTGCGAATAGAATGATGTCCAGCCCGACCTTGTTGGGGTCGAGCAGGGCAACCCGGCTTTTGATGATTCCATCGTCCTGTAACCGTTGTATCCTGCGCCAGCATACGGATTTGGAGGAGCCAACCTGTTCGGCAATTTCCGCCACCGGCACCATGGCATCCTGCTGTAACAGGTCGAGTATCTTCTGGTCTAATTTATCCATATTGGCACAATATCCCATTTAATTGATAATATTAGAAATAATATACCGGAATTATAGGCTATTTACGCATCAATGGGAAGAAATTTCATCTTAAAAGTGATAATATAGATCAAAAGGAGAATGATATGGTGCCCACCAGCGGAAAAAATCTTGATGTCCCGGCCCCGCGCCACAGGCCGGGGGATGAACCGGAATTTGATGATCTTGACATTCCTAATGCGGGAACTGTCGCCCGGCCGGACATCATGACCAGCCCGAAAGAGATGTTTGGCTATGCCAATACATTGATCCGGGTTCTGAACATGAAGAATGGTGCGGTTGGGGAATGGGACCCAAAGCTCAGCCCGGATGAGATGCGCAAAGGCCTGACCGACATGCTGACCACGCGCATTTATGATGACCGGATGCAGAATATGCAACGGGTGGGCAAGATGTCTTTTTACATGAAATCACGGGGCGAGGAAGCGGTCGCGGTGGCTCAGGCTATGGCGCTCGACAAGCAGGATATGCTGTTTCCGTCCTACCGCCAACAAGGCCTGCTCATATCACGGGGCCGGGATTTACTGGACATGATGAACCATTGCCTGTCCAATTCCCGGGATAATTGCAAGGGACGGCAACTGCCGATCATGTACACATGGGCCGAGGGCAATTTCTTTTCCATTTCCGGCAACCTTGGCACCCAATTCTGTCAGGCTGTGGGCTGGGCTGTGGCGTCGGCCTATAAGGGTGAAGATGCCATTGCCGCCACATGGATTGGCGAAGGCACCACTGCTGAGGCTGACTTTCATCACGGCATGACCTTTGCGGTGGTCTATAATGCCCCGGCCATATTGAATGTGGTCAATAACCAATGGGCCATATCCAGCTTTCAAGGCTTTGCCGGTGGGGAGAAGGCCACGTTCGCCAGCCGGGGTGTCGGTTATGGTATGCCGGGCCTTCGCGTGGACGGCAATGATTTTCTGGCGGTTTATGCGGTAACCAAATGGGCGGCAGATAGAGCGCGAAATGGCGGCGGCCCAACAATGATTGAGCTATTCACCTATCGTGCAGCGGGCCATTCCACCAGCGACGACCCGTCAAAATACCGACCCGATGATGAATATGAGGTCTGGCCCCTTGGTGACCCCATTGAACGGCTGAAGAATCATCTGATTGCTATTGGTGAATGGTCAGAGGAACGTCACGTCGAGGCCATTGAACAGATCACCGTTATGGTCACTAAAAAATACAAAGAAGCTGAATCCTACGGCACCCTGAACAGCGGGGAACGGCCAGAGGTAAGCAGTATGTTCGAGGATGT
>JAADFR010000180.1 GCA_013152755.1 Alphaproteobacteria bacterium | reverse complement strand
CCGGGCATGAGCCGGGATGACCTTCTGGGCATCAACCTGAAAGTAATGAAAGCCGTTGGCGAAGGCATCCGTGATAATGCACCGGATGCCTTTGTTATATGTATCACCAATCCGCTGGACGTGATGGTCTGGGCTTTACAGCAATTCTCCGGACTGCCTGCCAACAAAGTCGTCGGCATGGCCGGGGTTCTGGACAGCGCGCGCTTCAAGTTGTTTCTGGCAGAGGAATTGAATGTTTCCGTTGAAGACGTCAATGCTTTCGTCCTTGGTGGTCACGGCGATACCATGGTGCCGCTGCCGCGTTATTCCACGGTGGCCGGTATTCCGATCCCTGACCTTGTGGAGATGGGCTGGATTACCAATGAGAAACTGGAACAGATCATTCAGCGCACCCGGGACGGCGGCGCGGAAATCGTTGGTCTGCTGAAAACCGGATCGGCTTTTTATGCCCCGGCCACGGCGGCGATTTCCATGGCGGAATCTTATCTGCGGGACAAGCGGCGTCTGTTGCCTTGCGCGGTGGAACTGAACGGCGAATACGGCGTTGACGGAATTTACGTTGGTGTTCCGGTATTGATCGGTGCGAACGGCGTTGAGAAAATTGTGGAAATCAGCCTGAACGATGACGAGAAGGCCGGATTTGACCATTCTGTTACGGCGGTACAGGGATTGATTGAGGCGGTTAAAGCTATTGATCCTTCTCTGGCATGAATTTTATGACCCTAAACATAAAAGGTAGAAACAAATGAACATCCATGAATATCAGGCGAAAGGCCTGTTAAAGACGTTCGGTGCCCCGGTTTTAAACGGGGGTGTTGCCTATACGGCGCAGGAAGCTGAACAGATTGCCAAGGATCTTGGGGGCCCGGTCTGGGTTGTCAAGGCTCAGATCCACGCCGGCGGGCGCGGTAAGGGCGGCGGCGTCAAGGTCGTCAAATCTGTTGAAGAGGTAAAGAAAATTGCCGGTGAAATGATCGGCATGACGCTGGTCACCCATCAGACCGGCCCCGAAGGCAAGGAAGTCAAGCGGGTCTACATCGAAGACGGTTGCGCTATCGCCAATGAGCTTTATGTGAGCATTCTGGTGGATCGCGGCACCAGCCGGGTTGCCATCATGGCCTCGTCCGAGGGCGGCATGGATATTGAGGAAGTGGCGGCAGCTACCCCTGAAAAAATCGTGACCATCTCTATTGATCCGGCCTCCGGCCTGTCCGGTTTTCATTGCCGGAAAGTAGCCTTTGGTCTGGGCCTTGAGGGCAAGGTGGCCAGCAAGGCCGCCAAGGTTATCGCAACATTATATGAAGCCTTCATGGCCAAGGATGCGGCCATGCTGGAAATCAATCCGCTGGTGGTTACAGAAGCTGACGAGATCGTCGTGCTGGACGCCAAGATGGGTTTTGATGGCAACAGCCTGTTCCGTCACCCTGATGTGGTGGAATTGCGCGACCCCAGCGAAGAAGACCCCATGGAACTGGAAGCCGCCAAGCATGAGCTGAACTATATCAAGCTGGACGGCAGCATTGGCTGTATGGTCAATGGCGCGGGATTGGCCATGGCAACCATGGATATTATCAAGTTGAAGGGCGGCTCCCCGGCCAACTTCCTTGATGTAGGCGGCGGGGCGACCAAGGAACGGGTCACCGAAGCCTTTAAAATCATTCTCAGCGACAGCAATGTGGAAGGTATTCTGGTGAATATCTTTGGCGGGATCATGCGCTGTGACGTGATTGCTGATGGTGTTGTCTCGGCGGCGAAAGAAGTGTCCCTGTCGGTGCCATTAGTGGTGCGCCTTGAGGGGACGAATGTTGAACTGGGTAAAAAAATTATGGCTGACAGCGGGCTGCCGATCATCTCTGCCGATGATATGGGTGACGCCGCGACAAAGGTCGTTAACGCTGTGAAGGAGGCTTCCTGATGTCAATCTTTATTAATTCCGAAACAAAAGTAATCTGTCAGGGCTTTACCGGCGCCCAAGGCACTTTCCATTCCGAGCAGGCCATTGCATATGGCACCAAAATGGTTGGTGGCGTAACACCGGGCAAAGGCGGGAGAATCCATCTTGACCTGCCGATCTTCAACACGGTTGATGAGGCGGTATCGGTTACCGGGGCCAATGCGACAGTGATTTACGTGCCGCCCCCCTTTGCGGCGGACGCCATTCTGGAAGCTATTGATGCGGGGATTGAGCTTGCGGTTTGTATTACCGAGGGCATTCCGGTGCTGGATATGGTTAAGGTAAAACGGGCTTTACAAGGCTCCAATACCCGCCTTGTCGGTCCTAACTGTCCGGGCGTGATTACCCCCGGCGAATGTAAGATCGGCATTATGCCCGGTCATATTCATAATCCGGGCCGGGTCGGTATTGTCTCCCGCTCCGGTACGCTCACCTATGAGGCCGTGGGCCAGACAACGGCGGTTGGCCTTGGCCAAAGCACCTGCGTCGGCATTGGCGGTGATCCGGTTAATGGCACCAACTTCATTGACGTGTTGGAAGGCTTCCTCGCCGATGATGATACGGACAGTATTATCATGATCGGGGAAATTGGCGGTTCTGCGGAAGAAGACGCGGCGGAATTCCTGAAATCTTCCAAGATCAAGAAACCGGTTGTCGGCTTTATTGCCGGACGTACGGCTCCTCCGGGCCGGACCATGGGCCATGCGGGCGCCATCGTGTCCGGGGGCAAGGGCGGCGCCGAGGACAAGATCGAGGCAATGAAAAGTGCCGGCATTACGGTCACTGAATCGCCGGCGGAACTTGGTACAACCCTGTTAGGGGTTTTGAAAGGTTAATCCGCTAAGGTCTGGGTGCAATTAAACAAAAAGAGCCTGATATATGAATGTTTATCTGGAAACTGAAAGTCTGCTAAACGGGTCCAGCGGTGCTTTCGTCGAAGAACTTTTTGCCCGTTACACCAAAGACCCTACATCGGTGGACAGCTCATGGGTGGCCTATTTTGAGGGTCTGGCCGAAGATGCCAGAGCCTTGCTGGATGCGGGCGTTGACAAGCCCGCCGCCTCTTGGGAGCGCCCAGACTGGGATCATAAGGTCAAATCGGCGGAGGATGATTATCTCTCCGCCCTTGATCCCGGTTATATGGACAGCGCGCCTGCCCGTAAAAAAGGCGGGGCCTCGGAAAGCGAAATCCGGTCGGCTACTCTGGACACTATTCGCTGTTTGATGTTAATCCGGACTTACCGGGTGCGGGGTCACCTCCACGCCCGGCTTGACCCGCTTGAGCTGGAAGACCGTCCCCTGCATACGGAACTTGACCCGGCCACTTACGGCTTTGGTGAAGATGACATGGACCGCCCGATCTTTCTGGACAATGTTCTGGGGCTTGAGGTGGCGACCCTGCGGGAAGTATTGACCATCCTGAACCGGACTTACTGTGCCAGTGTCGGGGTGGAATTCATGCATATCAATCACCCGGAAGAAAAGGCGTGGATTCAGTCCCGCATTGAAGGCCGGGACAAGGAAATCAATTTTACCGAACAGGGCAAGCTGGCCATCCTCCAGAAGCTGGCCGAGGCCGAGGGCTTTGAACAGTATCTGGCCAAGAAGTATATCGGCACCAAACGCTTTGGTCTTGATGGCGGTGAATCGCTGATTCCGGCGCTGGAAGCTATTATCAAAACCGGCGGTCAAAATGGTGTCAAGGAAATCGTTATTGGTATGCCTCACCGCGGAAGGCTCAATGTGCTGGCCAATGTGATGAGCAAGCCAATCCGGGCCATCTTCCATGAATTTCATGGTGGTTCATATAAACCCGATGATGTGGAAGGTTCCGGCGATGTGAAATATCACCTCGGGGCTTCTTCCGACCGTTCTTTTGACGGTAACGATGTTCATTTGTCCCTGACCCCGAACCCGTCCCATCTTGAGGCGGTCGATCCGGTGGCTTTGGGCAAGACCCGGGCCAAGCTGACCCAGCGTCATGATACCACGGGTAATAGTGTTCTGACCTTGCTGATGCACGGCGATGCGGCCTTTTCCGGTCAGGGGCTGGTGGCGGAATGTTTTGCGCTGAGCGGCCTGAAAGGCTATCAGACCGGTGGCTCCATTCATGTGATTGTCAATAACCAGATTGGTTTTACCACATCGCCTTACTATTCCCGTTCCTCCCCCTATCCGTCCGACATGGCAAAGGCGGTTCAGGCCCCTGTGTTCCATGTGAACGGCGATGATCCGGAAGCGGTGGTCTATGTGATGAAAATGGCCACGGAATTTCGTCAGAGGTTCAGGTCTGACGTGGTGGTGGATATGTTCTGCTATCGGCGTTTTGGCCATAATGAAGGCGATGAGCCCGCCTTTACCCAACCCCTGATGTACAAACGGATCAAGAACCATAAAACCACCCGCAAGATTTACGCGGAACGCTTGATCCGTGAGGGCCTGATCACACAGGAACAGGCCGACAAGATGACCAAGGATGTGGCCAGCTACCTTGATGTGGAAATGAAGGCGGGGGAAAAATACAAGGTGGACAAGGCCGACTGGTTTGCCGGTCGCTGGTCCGGTTACGAGCGGGATTCAGAAGACCTGCGCCGTTCTGCGGGGACCGGGGTTCATATTGATGAATTACAGGATATTGGCCGGGTATTGACCACAGTGCCCGACGGCTTCAATGTCCACCGGACGCTAAAGCGTATATTGGATGCCAAGGCCACCATGCTTGACACGGGGACAGGTCTTGACTGGGCCACTGCTGAGGCTTTGGCCTTTGGCGCTTTGATCCGCGAAGGCCACCGGGTGCGGCTTTCCGGTCAAGACAGCCAGCGGGGAACCTTTTCCCACCGTCATTCTGTCTTTATCGATCAGGAGACAGAGGACCGTTATACACCCCTGAAAAATGTCACAGACGGGTCCGACCCCTATGCTACTTTTGAGGTCATCGACAGCGCCCTGTCCGAGGTTGGCGTGCTGGGTTTTGAATATGGTTACACGGTGGCGGAGCCGGACGCTTTGGTTCTGTGGGAAGCACAATTTGGTGATTTTGCCAACGGTGCCCAGATGATCTTTGACCAGTTCATATCCTCCGGCGAGGCAAAATGGTTGCGTATGAGCGGCCTTGTTGTTCTATTGCCCCATGGATATGAGGGGCAGGGACCGGAACATTCCTCTGCCCGCCTTGAACGCTATCTTCAGCTCTGCGCCGAGGATAATATGCAGGTGGCCAATTGTACGACCCCGGCCAATTATTACCATATTCTGCGCCGTCAGATGAAACGGAAATTCCGTAAACCGCTGGTTATGATGACGCCGAAATCTTTGCTGCGTCACAAGATGGCGGTCTCCAAACTGTCTGAAATGGCCGAGGATACTGAATTTCACCGTCTGTTGTGGGATACGGCCCAAAGTGACCCTGAATTGAGCATCAAGCTGAAAAAAGACAAGGACATCAAACGGGTGATCCTCTGTTCTGGCAAGGTCTATTTTGACATTCTGGAACAAAGAGACAAGCGGGAACAGGCCGATACCTACCTCCTGCGGGTGGAACAGCTTTATCCCTATCCGCATGAGGCGTTGGTCAATGAATTGTCCCGCTTCCCTAATGCAGAGGTGTTGGTCTGGTGTCAGGAAGAGCCGAAAAACATGGGCGCATGGTCCTTCATTGAACCTCTGATTGAGGAAAGTCTTGGGGACTGTGATATGGCCCCGACACGGGCGAAATATGCCGGACGGGCCGCCGCGGCATCGCCCGCAACCGGACAGATGAGCCGTCATTTAAAACAACAACAAGACCTGATTGATCAGGCCTTAACGATAAAAGATTAAAGGAGTAGGGCTAATGGCTATCGAAATCCATGTTCCGGTTCTGGGTGAATCCGTAACCGAAGCCACCGTTGGCAAATGGTTTAAATCCGTAGGCGACGCGGTCGCCGTCGATGAACCTATTTGTGAACTTGAAACTGATAAAGTCGCGCTGGAGGTCAATGCTACCGCCAGCGGTGCCTTGTCCGAAATCATCGCTGAGGAAGGCGAAACGGTCGGGGTCGGTGCGCTTTTGGCAAAAATAGATGAAACCGCTCACGGCAATGCCCCGGCAACGCCAACCACACCAAAAGCTGAAGCTCCGGCGGCGGAAAAGGCTCCTGTATCAGCAGGCGGCGGTGTGCGGGCTTCTGCGGCCAAGGTTGCGGCGGAAAAGGCTGTTGATCTGAGCAAGATTGTCGGCACTGGTCCGGACGGTGTTATCACCAAGGCGGATGTGCTGAATTTCCTAGAACATGGGTCGGCAGCCCCTGCACCAGCGGCGGCCCCGGCCACAGCGGTTCGGGCAGAAGCCTTGCCGCGCGAAGAAGTGGTGCCTATGACCCGCCTGCGCCGGACCATTGCCAAGCGTCTGAAGGATGCCCAGAATACGGCGGCCATGCTGACCACCTATAATGAGGTGGATATGTCAGCGGTTATCGCCCTGCGTACCCAATATAAGGAAATGTTTGAAAAGAAACATGGGTCGAAACTGGGTTTCATGTCCTTTTTCGTCAAGGCTTGCGTTCAGGCATTGAAGGAAATTCCCGAGGTCAATGCGGAAGTTCGTGATGATGCCATAGTCTATAAAAATTATTACCATATTGGCGTTGCGGCCAGCACGCCGGCCGGGCTTGTGGTGCCGGTGGTGCGCGATTGTCAGGACCGCAGTTTCTCCGAAGTGGAAAAAGAGATTGTTCGCCTTGGCGGCCGCGCCCGTGATGGCAAGCTCAGCATGGATGAAATGCAGGGCGGCACCTTTACCATTTCTAACGGCGGTATCTTTGGCTCTCTGTTGTCTTCGCCGATTTTGAATGCGCCGCAATCGGGTATATTGGGTATGCATGCCATCAAGGAACGGGTCATGGTTGAACAGGGTCAGATGGTGATCCGGCCCATGATGTATCTGTCGCTCAGCTATGATCACCGGGTGGTGGATGGCCGGGGCGCGGTGACCTTCCTGGTACGGGTAAAAGAATGCCTGGAAGACCCCCAACGGCTGACACTGGATTTATAAAATTTATTTTAAGGGTGCAACGGCACCAAAGGTTAAGACCTGAAAAGGATAGACTATGTCTGATAATTTTGATGTTGTAATCATTGGTGGTGGACCGGGCGGATATGTCTGTGCCATTCGGGCGGCGCAGCTGGGTCTGAGCGTGGCCTGCGTTGAAATGCGCGGCGCTTTGGGCGGAACCTGCCTGAATGTGGGCTGTATGCCGTCAAAGGCGTTGCTTCATGCCTCCGAACTTTATGCGGAAGCCGAACATGGCATGGCCAAATTCGGCATCAAAACGGGCAAGGTCTCCATTGATATTGGCGAACTTATGGCGTCCAAGGATGACACGGTCAAGGGCCTGACTGACGGTGTTGCTTACCTGTTGAAAAAGAATAAGGTGGACTATATCGAAGGCCGCGGCACAATTACCGGTCAGGGGTCGGTCAGGGTTGATCTGACAGCGGGCGGCGAACGTGCGCTATCGGCCAAGAATATTGTCATTGCCACTGGCTCTGATGTGGCCAGCCTGCCGGGCATAGATATTGATGAGAAACAGGTGATTTCCTCCACCGGGGCGCTCAGCCTGCCTAAGGTGCCAAAACATATGGTGGTTATCGGCGGCGGAGTGATCGGGCTGGAACTTGGGTCGGTCTGGAAACGTCTGGGCGCTGAGGTGACGGTGGTTGAATTTATGGACCGGATTACGCCTGAAATGGACGGCGAGGTTAGCAAGACCTTTGCCCGCATCCTGAAGAAACAGGGCTTTAAATTCAAGCTGAAATCAAAAGTCACCGCCGTTAAAAAGACCAAGGCATCCGTCAGTGTGTCGGTGGAACCTGCGGCAGGCGGGGACGCGGAACAGATCAAATGCGATGTGGTTCTGGTGGCTGTGGGCCGCAAACCCTATACGGAGGGCCTTGGGCTGGAAGATGCCGGGGTCAAGATGACAGAGCGCGGACAGGTGGAAATCGACGATCATTTCCAGACCAATATCAAGGGTATTTATGCCATTGGTGATGTGGTGCGCGGGGCCATGCTGGCCCATAAGGCCGAGGACGAAGGCACGGCCGTGGCCGAAATTATTGCGGGCTTTGCCGGTCATGTGAATTATGACGCCATTCCGGGCGTGATCTATACCATGCCGGAAGTGGCCAGTGTGGGTAAGACTGAAGAAGCTCTGAAGGCGGCTGGCACAGGCTATGTGGTCGGTAAATTCCCCTTTACTGCCAACAGCCGGGCCAAGGCCAACCGTCAGACCGACGGGTTCGTTAAAATCCTGAGCTGCGCCGTTACGGACAAGATTCTGGGCGCGCATATCATTGGGGCCGATGCGGGCAACATGATTGCCGAATTAACGCTGGCGGTGGAAAAGGGTATTACGGCAGAGGATCTGGCCTATACCTGTCATGCGCACCCCACGGAAACCGAAGCTGTTCGCGAAGCCGCCATGGCCACCGATGGCCGCGCCGTTCATATGTGAGACTTTAGCCAACCCTCAAGGCTTTGAACATCATCTTCTGACCAGGTGAGGCCGAGCTTTGTGCGCCGCCAGAGGATATCCTCTGGCGTTGTGGCCCATTCCTGATTGATCAGATATGTGGCCTCATAATCATAAAGGCCGGGACCGATGAGATGGGCATCCTTGCGCCATGCTTTCAGCATCGCATCCATACGGGTGCCGTAACGATGGGCATAGCGGGTGATAAGGGCCGGTTCAATATCTGGATATTGCATCTGCTGGGCCTGAATAAAATCATCCATATCCGAAATAGCCCCACCGGGCAGCCTTGCTTGTGCGGTCCAGTTCACGCCCATATGAGGCAGATGGTCGGACAGTTTATTGAGGGCTTCTTCCGCCAGTTCGCGGTAGGTGGTGATCTTGCCGCCAAAGATTGACAGTAACGGCGCGCCGCCGTCCTCGCGCAGGGCCAGAACATAGTCCCGTGTGACCGCGCTGGCCTTTTCCGTGGCATCATCGAACAGCGGTCTGACCCCGGCATAATGAGAGATCACATCATCCGGGGTTAGTGTTTTTCTAAAATAAGCATTGATATGATGGCACAGATAATCAATTTCTTCTGTGGAAATACGCACCAGAGCCGGATCGCCCTCAAAGGGCACATCGGTGGTGCCAATCAGGGTGTAATTCCGGCGATAGGGGATGGCAAAAATAATCCGGCCATCTTTATTTTGCAGGATATAGGCATCCTTGCCGTCAAATAATTTTGGTACAATGATGTGACTGCCCTTGACCAGCCGCAGGCGGTTCTGGGTGGGCAGGGACAGGCCGTCATCAATGATATCCACTACCCACGGTCCGGCGGCATTGACGATAACCTTGGCGGTTATCTCACGCCCTGATGCGATATTTGCTCGCCAATGGTCGCCTTCATTTCGGGCGGAGATAAATTTTGTCCGGGTCAGGATGCTGGCCCCCCGGTCTTTTGCGCCGAGGGCATTCAGAACCACAAGCCGTGAATCATCCACGGTGCAGTCATAATAGGTAAAGCCATCGGTAAAGCGCGGATAGAGCGGGTTGTCCGGGTCGTTACCCTCCAGCCGGATCTGTTTTGATCCGGGTAACCTCTCCCGCTTGCCCAGATGGTCATAGAGGAACAGGCCCAGCCGGATCATCCATTTGGGCCGCAGGTGGGCCTCATGGGGCAGGATAAATTTTAACGGCTGGACAATATGGGGGGCGGCCTTGAGCAATATTTCCCGCTCATTTAGGGCCTTGCGCACCAGCATAAATTCATAATATTCAAGATAGCGCAGACCGCCGTGGATCAACTTGGTGCTTTTAGAAGAGGTAGCCGAGGCCAGATCATCCATTTCCACCAGCAGGACCGACAAGCCCCGTCCCGCAGCATCCCGCGCGATGCCGGTGCCGTTTATACCACCGCCAATGATCAGCAGGTCATAATCAGCATCCATTATTTATTTCCATAATTTTGACCATTGGATGTATATTAGGCTGTCCTGAAAAATTCACAACAAGGAGTTGCCCATGCGGCATTATTTATTGGCCATAGATCAGGGAACCACCAGCAGCCGCGCCATGGTCTTTGATGACCGGGGACAGGTTATGGCCTCAGCCCAACAGGAATTCCCCCAGTATTTCCCCCATGATGGCTGGGTCGAGCATGACGGGATGGAAATATTGCGCAGTGTTATGGATGTCTTGTCACAAGTGATGGGCAGTCTGCCGGACGGGATTTATCCGACCGCAATGGGGATCACCAATCAGCGGGAAACCACCCTGATCTGGGACCGGGATACCGGGGTGCCCATTGCCCCGGCCATTGTCTGGCAGGACCGCAGGACCACCGATCTTTGCCAGAAAATGAAGCAGGATGGCCTTGAAGAGATGGTCAGTGAAAAGACCGGTCTTTTGCTGGACCCTTATTTCTCGGCGACGAAGATCAAATGGATTTTGGATAATGTGGACGGTGCGCGGGTGCGGGCGAATAAGGGCGAACTGGCCTTTGGTACGGTGGACAGTTTTCTGCTCTGGCATTTGACCGAAGGTCGGGTTCATGGCACCGATGTGAGCAACGCCGCGCGGACCCTGCTGTTTAATATCCGGGATATGGCCTGGGACCCGGATTTGCTCCATCTGTTTGATATTCCGGAAAGCCTGTTGCCACAGGTTAAGGCCAGTGACCATCATTTCGGTGATATGGCTTTGTTTGACCGGACTATTCCCATCACCGGCATCGCCGGGGACCAGCAGGCGGCGCTGATCGGTCAGAATTGTTTGTCACCGGGGCAGGTTAAATGTACCTATGGCACCGGCGGCTTTATTATGATGAATGTGGGGGATAAAATTATCCGCTCGCAAAACCGCCTTCTGACCACGGTGGCTTATGAAATTCAGGGCAAGGTCGCCTATGCTCTTGAGGGCAGTTTTTTCTGCGCGGGCTCAGCGGTGCAATGGTTGCGGGACGGCCTTAAAATAATTACCCATGCCAGTGAAACAGAGGCACTGGCCCGGTCGGTGGACAGCACCGGCGGGGTTTATATGGTTCCGGCCTTCACCGGTCTTGGCGCCCCCCACTGGAATCCGGCGGCGCGGGGGTCGCTTTTGGGCCTGACACGGGGGACGGGGCGGGCGGAAATCGCGCGGGCGGCGCTGGAATCTGTGGGTTATCAAACGGCGGACTTGTTGGAGGCCATGACGCAGGATACGGGCATTTCCTGTGAGGGGTTACGGGTGGATGGGGGTATGGTGGGAAATGATTGGCTATTGCAGTTTTTGGCAGATGTTTTACAGGTCCGGGTTGTATGCGCGCAGGTTTCCGAGACAACGGCTTACGGCGTTGCACGGCTTGCAGGAATTGGATCAGGGGTGTTTAGGGCGCTTGATGAACGATCAAAAGGGGTGGAAAAAAATAATTTAAGGATGCCCGGCATGGCTGTGGATCACGCTATATCTCTCAGGGAAAATTGGAACAATGCTGTAAAATCAACATGTTACTATTCTAAAGGGTAGCAAGAGTATGTCTGTTCACGGAATAGTTATCAGAATGTGTTGTTTTTTGTATTCGAAAAACTGCAAAATTAATATATAAGAATGAAACTATATAAAATTTCATATAAGAAATATGATTATGTATTATTGGCAGATTTAACGAAATGGTAAACTGGGATGAAAACATTAACAAACATGATAGACTTGGATAAGTTGCAGCTTAATTCTTTTGAAGCGGCGGACTTTCTCAAAACTCTGGCAAATTCAAACCGGCTGGTGATTTTAAGCCGTCTTCTTGGTCGGGAGAGATGTGTTAGCGATCTTGAAAAAAATCTGAATATCTCTCAATCCGCCCTGTCACAACATCTTGGCCGTATGCGGGCAGAGGGTCTTGTGTCAACACGCCGGGAAAGTCAGCAGATTTTTTATCGCATCAAGGATCATCGCGTCGTTGATATGATTAAATTAACCTATGATCTTTTCTGCGCAGAAGATGATTTGGCAGAGGCTGTATAACCGACCTTAAGCCTGTTTAGTACATTTAAAACCAGCCCTGTGTGGCTGGTTTTTCTTTTGACAAAGGCCAAGCCTTGCGCATAAACTCCCAATATCAGAAAATAATTCGGTGATAGGGGGGGCATGCAGCTTCGGTTTTTTCTTCTGTTTTTTCTTTGTATAAATATTTTCACACCTGTCCGGGGTGCGGAGCAGAAAGTGTCTGTTTCTGCGGAGGCTTTTGGGCAATTAGAAAATTTCAGAAGTTTAAAGCTGTCCCCCGGCGGCAATCGCATGGCCTCTCTTCGGAATTTTAAGGGAAAAATCAGCCTTATTACCCAGAGTATGGACCCGGCGGATAAGGGGCAATGGTATGTCATTGATCTGGACGATGGTGAATTTAACTGGTTTAAATGGTTGACCAACGACCGGCTGGCTATCAGCGTCCGGTTCCCGGATAGAAGAAATGGGGTGAAATTTACCTCAACTCGCCTTTTTGCTCTGGACTGGGATAAGAAAAACCCGATAAATCTGGTGAAAACACAACGGCGGCAAAATGCCATACATCATACCAGAGTGATCTCACAATTGCAGGATAATGTCATCAGCCTTCTGCCCGATGACCCGGACCATATTCTGTTGGCCCTTGATGGCGAACGACAGAATTATCCTCTTGTATATAAAATAAACATTCATACCGCGAAACGGAATCGGGTGGTCAGTGTCGCATCGCATATCGCTGACTGGCAAGCGGACGCCAAGGGCGTGGTCAGAATTGGCTACGGGGTTTATAAAACAAAAAGCCGGATAATATATCGGGAAACGGCCCAGAGTGGATGGGCCGAGATTGCTAAATATGACGCGGTTGATGGTGATGCGCCGTTTGATCCGGTAGGGTTCAGTCCTGACCCAAAGATAATCTATGTTGCAAAAATAGATAAAAATGGGTTTAACGCTATTTATGCCTATAATTATAAGACAGAGGAATTTATCGAAAAAATTATTAGTCAGGACGGTGCCGATGTGACCGGCCTTGTTTTTGACAGGCAAGGAAATATTGCCAGTTACAGCTATATGGATGAGGTGCTCCATGTGGTACATCTGGACAAACTGCGTCAAAGAATAACCAGAATGACGGATAAATTTTTTCCGGACCAGACTTCGGAAATTATATCTCAAAGCGAGGATAAAAAGAAATTTATTATCAAGACATCATCGCCGGTCAATCCGGGGGATTATTATTTTCTGGACCTGAGCACCAATAAAATTGACTGGTTTTCAGAATCCTACCCCGGCCTTGATGACGAAAAACTGGCCCCCATGAAACCCGTTACATATCAGGCCCGTGACGGTCTTGACATCCCGGCT
>JAADFR010000179.1 GCA_013152755.1 Alphaproteobacteria bacterium | reverse complement strand
GGGGAAAATGCCTTCCGGCTTATTCAGGGCCACACCGGATGTGAGCCGCCCTGCGGTGCCAAGATTATCAAAGCCGCGCTTATCATTGTCTATCATGATCTGATCCAGTAGTTTACCCGCCGAATCCGGCATGACGAACCGGATCAGAATCCCGATTTGACGCACTACTTCGGCAGTCACATAAAGCACCGTACCCATACGCTCCGGATCGGTTTTTTTCAAAGCCCAAGGTGCTTGCCCGGCGAAATAGACATTGCAGTCCGATACCACTTTCCAGATCGTTTCAAGCGCCTTGTTTATGCTTTGGCGTTCCATCAATTCACGAACTTGAGGCAACAGACCATCTGCCTGAGACAAAATCTGTTCATCTTCCGCCGTAAAGGCTCCAACCTCGGGAATCTGCCCATCGCAATTTTTGAAAATCATGCTCAGTGACCGCTGGGCCAGATTGCCTAGGTCATTGGCCAGGTCGGAATTGATCCGGTTAATCATGGCGTTTCTGGAGAAATCACCGTCATTGCCAAAGGGCACTTCCCGCATCAGGAAATATCTTACCTGATCAAGGCCAAATTCCTCAACTATATCGAAAGGGTCGATCACATTGCCAAGGGACTTGGAAATCTTCTGGCCCTCATTGGTCCACCAGCCATGGGCAAAAACCCGCTTTGGCGGCTCGATCCCGGCAGCCATCAGAAAAGCGGGCCAATAGACCGCATGAAAGCGGACTATATCCTTGCCCACCATATGAATATCCGCAGGCCAGAATTTCTGAAATATGTCACTGTCCACATTGGGATAGCCCGCCGCCGTCAGATAATTGGTCAGCGCATCAATCCAGACATACATGATATGCTTGTCATTTCCCGGCACCGGAATGCCCCATGAAAAGCTGGTACGGGAGACGGATAAATCCCGCAACCCGCCTTCGACAAAGCTTTTAACCTCATTCTTGCGGCTCTTAGGCAGGACAGTCTCCGGCAGTTGTTCGTACCAGTCAAGCAAGGCATCTTCCCATGCGGACAGTTTAAAGAAATAGCTTTCTTCCGCCACCCATTCCACGGGCGCACCGGTTGGCGCCAGCTTTTCACCGCCCTCACCTTCACTCAGCTCACTTTCCGCGTAATAGGCCTCATCCCGGACCGAATACCATCCGGCATATTTATCCAGATAGATATTGCCGCTCTCCTCCAGCTTGCGCCATAGGGCCTGACAGCTTATTTTGTGGCGTTCCTCCGTGGTGCGGATGAAATCATCGTTGGAGAAATTCATAAATTCTGCCAAATCCCGAAAGCGCTGGGAAACTTCGTCACAGAATTCCAGAGGGTCTTTGCCCTTGGCGGCGGCGGATTTCTCCACCTTTTGCCCATGTTCATCGGTGCCGGTCAGGAACATGACCTCAAAACCATCCAGCCGTTTAAAACGCGCCATAACATCACAGGCCAGCGTGGTATAGGCATGGCCGATATGGGGGATGTCATTCACGTAATAGATGGGCGTCGTGATGTAAAAACTTGGTTTTGCCGTCATTTAAAAAATACCCTAATGCAGTCTTTGACTTATCAGGGTCAGGATATTGAGGATAACTTGCTTGCGATCCAGATTAACCCGGCCCATTTTGAGGATTATCTTTTCCCACAAGCCAGCCCACTGATCAAGGGTTATTCTTTGACCCAGCTGTTCCATAAGGTCCAATTCACCGCTTAGCACGGCCTTAACCGGGCTTATATCACCATTATTGCGGGCGGCAACATGGCGGATCAGCCGATTTATAAAGCTAGTCAGAAGCTCGCCAAACAAAATATATTTGGTTTCAACCTTCTTGGCGCTCAGGCTATCCGCCAGCTTGTGGGCCTTTGGCACATCCAGTATAGGCAGGGTTGATAGTATCTCCAGAATCTGGATATAAAGCTCGAGCCCCTCATGTTCCGCAAGTTTCATGGCATAACCAGGACTGCCGTCACTCAATATGCCATAACCGTTTATTTCATCTTCGGAAAGGTCCGGATAATGCCGGGCCAGAATTTCGCCAACTATATTTAACGGCAACGGCCCCAGTTTTAATTTGCGGCAGCGCGATGTAATCGTGGGCAAAAGCTTGCCCGGGGCATGGGCCAGCAGGATAAGCAAAACATTCTTGGGCGGTTCCTCAAGAATTTTCAACAAGGCATTGGCCGCCGCCCGGTTCATTTCATCAGCGCTGTCAATGATCGCAATACGCCACCCGCCATCAAAAGAAGTTTTGGCGAAAAAATTTTGCAGATTCCGCACATCATCAACGACGATCTCCGCTCGTAATTTACCCTTGTCATTCAGTTGACGTTCAACAACCACAAGGTCACTATGCCCCCCCGCATTGATGATTTTATTTACAGCTGATTCTTCATCCGTATCCAGCGAAAGCAATGGCGTCTTTTCCAGAGTCTCCCCGAACAGGCCGGGAGCCGCCGCATCGCCGGGCGGGTTATGCAACAGGAAACGGGCCATCTTATGGGCCACTGCCGCCTTGCCAATGCCGCGCGGTCCGGTAATTAACCAGCCATGATGCAAACGGTTTGAATTATAGGCATCCAGAAACATCTTTTCGGCTTCTTCATGGCCTTTCACGGCGAAATCAGGGATCATATCCTCTGTCATTGGGGCAGGCCAAAGTTCACGGCAACCTGTTGCCAGATATGGTCAGCCACCTGATTGATGGTGCCGCCCCACGGCACAACGCGGCAACGGTTCGGGTTTTGATCTGCAATATCAAGAAAAGCCTGCCGCAACCGTCCGTGGAAACTTTCGGCCATTTTCTCAAAGCGGTCTTCTCGCTTCATCTCGCTGATCGCTGCCTCTCGATCATTGGCCCGCGCCAAGCCTGATTCCGGGTCCGTATCCAGTATTAACGTCAAATCAGGCCAGAAATTATTGGTGGCGACCTGATGAATCTGCTGAACCACATCACGGGCCAGCCCATGCCCGGCCCCCTGATAGGCAAAGGTTGAATCGGCATATCTGTCGGTAATCACCCATGTTCCCTGCTCAAGGGCGGGACGTACGGTGCGTTCCAGATGGTCAATCCGGGCCGCATAAAACAACAGGGTTTCTGTCATGGGCAGCCATTTGTCCGGCTCCCCTGTTACCAGGAGTTGACGGATTTCCTCTGCCCCCGGCGCACCGCCCGGTTCGCGGGTCAGAATAACATCAATGCCCCGGCCCACAAGCTGATCCCTCAGCAGGCTGGCCTGCGTCGATTTTCCGGCCCCCTCGCCGCCCTCAAAAGATATAAATTTCCCGCGCGCTTTACTGCTGTCATTCACTGCCCGCAGATCCCATCAATAGATAGTTAAAGGCCGCCTTGAGCCGGGCAACACCGCCGAGCTTGGCTATATCCGCCCCGGCCACAAGAGGCAGGGTCACGGGTTTCATATCTCTGGCGGAAATTTCAAGCGTGGCGATAGGCTGGCCTTTCACGACCGGAGCCGGGATCGGGCCATCATAAATGATTTTAACCTTCATCTTACGTCTGTCCTGACGGTTCAGGGACAGCACCACGTCATCTTTGATGATCAGTGGCACTTTGCCATTCACCCCAAGCCATACATTGGCAGAATCCACAACATCACCGGCTTTGAACAGAGAATAAACACTGAAATTCCGAAAACCGTAATTTAACAGTCTCTCCCCCTCCCGGGCCCGGGCCCGGTTGCTTTTCAAACCGTTCAGCACCAACACAAGACGGCGGTCTTTCTGAACCGCAGAAGCCACAAGACCATATCCACCCTTTTCCGTATGACCGGTTTTCAGGCCGTCAGCACTGGACATGCTATAGAGGAGCGGATTGCGATTGGTCTGGGAAATATCGTTAAAGGTAAATTTCTTCTCCTTGAACATGGGATAATATTCAGGAAATTCCGTCACAATCCTTTGAGACAAAGTTGCCAGATCCCGCGCGGTCATATAATGGGATTCATCGGGCCAGCCATTGACATTGGCAAAATGGGAATCCTTCATGCCCAATTCTGCGGCCTTTTCATTGCTCCATTCCACGAAGACTTCTTCTGATCCGGCCATACCCTCTGCCAGAACCGCGCAGGCATCATTGCCGGATTGAACAATAACGCCCAGCAACAGGTCATGCACCGTTACCTTCTGTCCGGCCTTCAAAAACATGGTGGACCCCTGTAGCCGCCATTTGCGCCAGACCCGCTCGCTGACCTCAAACTCATCATCCAGCAAAATATTGCCGTCGCGCAGCCTTTCAAAGGTGAGATAGATTGTCATCAGCTTGCTCATGGAGGACGGCGGCATGCTCTGATCTGCATTCTGTTCAAAAAGCACGGCCCCGGTGGCCGCCTCAATCATGATAGCTTCCCTCGCCTGTGTCTTAATCTGCGCCCCATGGGCCGCCGTGAACGTCAGGCTGGCAAGGGCTAGGCCAACAATGCAATTGCGTATTTTATGTGTCATCATATATTTTTCTGATTTGAATGAGATTCTAATAATCCAAAATGATACGGGCCGTATTGTGACCCAATGATAATATTCTGCCAAGTATAATTTCAGCTAATTCCACGGTTGGCTGAGGGCCGACCCGGACACGATAGAGACTTTGGCCATTTATATCCACCCTTTCAATCTTTGTGTCACTGATATGATGTATGGAATCAACGACTCTTTCCGCATTCTTCTGATCCGCATAGGCGCCAATCTGAACATAGATATTCTTGCCGCCCTCAACTTTGTCAATTCTATCAAGCGGTTCCACGCTGACCATTTCAAGGGCAGGTTTTTTCTTGATCGGTGGTTCTTTCCGTGCCTGTATCTGCACTGGCAATTCTCCGCGTGGCCCTTTTACGGCCTGCACACGAACCCGCGTCACACCTTTTTTCTCAAACCCCAGCAATTGCGCAGCCCGCCGGGACACGTCAATCAAACGATCCCCGACAAATGGGCCCCGGTCATTGACCAGCAAGATCAACCAGCGGCCATTTTCAAGGTTTGTCACCCGTACATGGCTTGGCATGGGCAATGTGGTATGGGCAGCGGTCAGGCTGTTCATATTGAAAACATCACCATTGGCGGTTTTCCGACCATGAAATTTTGACCCATACCATGAAGCCAGCCCAACCTTGTCATAATAAGGGTCCGCCGCCGGACGATAAACCTTGCCCGACACTTTATAAGGTTTGCCCACCTTATAGGTCGGGTCCGGTGGTATGGAGCTGTTTAACGTTCGCGATGACGAGCCACAGGCGACAAGAGCCAGACTGGCCATCAAGATCAAAAATTTACCGAGTAAATTCATTTCAACTCATCCGAAAGCAAACTCACCCCAAGGGCATAGAAATTTGAACAGTTATAGCTCAAGATAGCCCGGAAATTTTTATAGGTTAAAAAGGCCGGTCCCTTTGGCCCCGCCGGCATGATCAGGGACGCCTTGAAATTTGGATCAGATACGGCGGGCAGGTCCGCGCCGTAAATAGTCCGAACCCCCATGTCCTGCCATTCTGCCAGACTATATTGCTTGCTATGGTCTTTTAAGGCCCGGCGACAATATTTGACCTTTTCAGTTTGGCGAACCTTGGCCCACAGGCCGTCCACATCCTCCGGCAGTCTTACCTGACGGCCCCATGTGCGCGATGACTGCCAGCCATGTTCCTTTAGATAATTGGCGATAGAGGCGAATACATCCTCTTTGTCGGTCCATATATCCTTTTTACCATCCCCGTTGAAATCATAGGCATAGGCAAAGAAACTGGACGGCATAAACTGGCCCTGCCCCATGGCGCCGGCCCAGGAACCTTTAAAATTCGCCGGGTTGACATGCCCTTCCTCAAGAATATTCAGCGCCTTGATCAATTGGGTGCGAAAATATTTTGGCCGCCGCATATCATAGGCCAGCGTTGCCAGTGAACGGATGACACTATAGCCGCCGGAATAGCTACCATAATTGGTCTCCATCCCCCATATACCGGCGATGAAGCGTTGCTGTACACCTATCTTATCGGCTACAGCCTTTAGGGCGGCGGCATTTTCCGCCACCTTGGTGCGACCATTTTTAATCCGGGTCTGGCTGACACGTTTTGAGATATACTGGAAATAGGTCTGGGTAAATTCTGGCTGATTACGGTCCAGCTTTATGACCTTGGGATCCGGCTCGACCCCGGTAAAAGCTCCCTCAAAGGTCGTTTCGGATATACCCTTTGACAAGGCTTCCGTTTTTAGCTCTGCCAGCCAATCGGTAAAAGTCTGCGGATTATCCGCAACAATCCTCACCTTGGCCCAAAGGGGGCTTGCCGACCAAAAGACAATGAGAGAAAAGACCATAATCAAACGATTAATCACGTCACGCACCTTAATTTCCGAGCCTATAACTACCTTATATGAATATAGGCCTATAATGTCGATAAATGATGACAATATAAAGGCATTTTTTTATGAGGGTTCAGTTTAAGTCCTTGACCTGTTAATCCTGATCCGTTAAATCCTGTGCTCACATATATTTGACCGGGTTATCTTGGATTATGGAGAGGTGGCAGAGCGGTTGAATGCACCAGTCTTGAAAACTGGCGTGGGTGCAAGCCCACCGTGGGTTCGAATCCCACCCTCTCCGCCACCCTTATTTCTCTTAATTGATACGCCTCTTCATGTTAATCAAGATCACTTGTTGAAACAGATTAAAAGTCTTGTTTAAACAATAATTTATCTTTAATAATGCATATGTGAAGCCTTTAATGGGGGCCCCATATATTTTTTAAAAATAAATTGGAGAAAGAGCATTTCACCCGATAAAAATTATTTACCTGCAAACGGCAGAAATATATTTAAAATTCATCGTTTTAAAATTATATTACTTATATTCCTAACCGTTTCAATCAGCTCCCTTTTTCTACCCGGAATTCGCATGCGAGGCCATGTTGCTTTCCTGAAAGCAACCGGGCAGATAACAGACATTTCATGGCCCGACCTTATTAATTTTATGAAACCTGAATCAGGCATTTCTGTTGGTGGTTTAATTGCGAGACGAAACCCTCATGCCGTAATCATTAATCCCCGAACAGGCGATGCCGACATTTTAACTGGGTCAAAACTTTACGCTAATAATTGTGCTGCTTGTCATGGAGGTGATGGCAAGGGCAGTGTAGCTACCCCTCCTCTCGCAGGCGTACAATTAAAACACGGCATAAGCGATTGGGCAATATTCAGGACTATTCGGTATGGTGTTCCGGATACCGCAATGGCCGCTCATCCACTGAAAGATTACGAACTTTGGCAACTCGTCACATATATTCGTTCAATGAATGTTGATTCAACAAGTAGTGCGCCGAAAGAAAAGAAACAAATTGCAATAAATGTTCCCTATAATGACATCCGTTCATTGTCTCACCCTTCCAACGACTGGCTAACTTATTCAGGGTCGTACCGCTCCAATCGTAATAGCATATTGAAGCAAATCAATGTCAATAATGTGGATCAACTTTCTCTGAAATGGATTCATCAATTTGAGGGTAATTATGGTCGCGTTGAAACCTCTCCAATCATACGAAACAATATAATATTTATTACAGTCCCTTCCGATAATGTATTGGCGCTGGATGCCCATACAGGAAAGACAATTTGGAAATTTCACCATGACGCACCGGCTGAAGCCGCTAGAGGAAGCTACGCCGGTTCCGTTAATCGTGGTGTGGCTATTTTAAACGATAAAGTTTTTATAGCTACATCAGATGCGCACCTGATGGCACTGTCAGCCAGTACCGGTCGTAAAGTCTGGGAAAGTATTATTGAAAAAGACATCAGCCTATATACGGCATCATCTGCGCCATTGGCCTATAAAGACCTTGTGGTAACCGGCGTATCTACCAAGGGTGGGGGTCGTGGGGTTATAGTAGCCTATGATGCCAACAGCGGAGAGGAGCGCTGGCGATTTCATGTAATTCCAGGCCCAGATGAAAAAGGCAATGATACCTGGTCAGAAGAAAGTTGGCGCAATGGTGGTGCATCCACTTGGTTAACCGGGTCATATGATACAGAAAACGATATACTATACTGGGGCGTAGGCAATCCCAAACCTGATTATATTAGAACCGTCAGGAAAGGTGATAATCTATATTCCAATTCTGTGGTGGCCTTGCGTGGCTCAACAGGTGAAATTTTGTGGCATTTTCAATTTAGCCCCGGGGATAACCATGATTGGGATTCTGCACAAATTCCTGTATTGGCGGATCATATATTTAACAATAAGGAGTCCTCTTCAAACCAAAAACGTGCGCTCCTCCTCTGGGCAAACCGCAATGGTTTCTATTATATTCTGGATCGAATATCAGGTAAATTTCTAAGTGCAACGCCCTTTATTCAGCAGACATGGGCCAAACGTATTGACGAAAATGGTCGCCCTGTTTTAAAAACTGAAGGTGCAGAAAATCGCAATGGTGTATTAACATTTCCCAGCAATAAAGGGGGCACGAATTGGTGGTCCCCCAGCTATGACCCTGATTTAGGTCTCATATTCGTACCAACCCTTGAAACAGGAATGATATTTTTTCCCGGGATGGAAACCAATAGTCCGCCCATAGCCGCCGGACCTATTTATACCGCAGTCCGCGCCCTTAATGCCTTTACCGGCGACCTTGTCTGGGAATATCGTAATGATACGAGAACCGTTGACAATACAACCGGCGGGTTGCTGTCGACACAAGGAGGTATCGTATTTGGTAGTGATATGAGTAGCTTCTTTGCTCTGAACTCACGCACAGGCAAGGAATTATGGTCCGTGGCCACCGGTGGAAAAATTGAAGGGGCTCCAGTGACCTTTACATTAAATGGAAAGCAATTTGTGACAATTGCCGCTGGGGGTACTTTACTAACATTCGGGCTTCCGGATTCTGCGAGCCCAAAGGATCAGAAGATACTAAAAAAGCAGAATTGACACATTATTGTATAGGGCAACCTGACATTTTGCCTTTTTTATCGTTTAGGCAAAATTGTATAACGCTGTTTGTCACTTTCTGGCCTTCTATCATGCCGCCAATGATAAAAAACTTGTCTTCTGATACCAGCAAACCTCTATGATCCATGCTTGGTCGATCAAGGTGGCCTATCATTTGCCACTTATCCGTGGCCAATGAATAGCCCATAACGAAATCCGAGGGCCTGGACGGTTTTTTATCGTAGCCAATACCGTCATAGTTATAAGGGTTATCACTGCCCCCCGTAAAAATGATCCAGTCACCCTGCCCCCGGTATCCTCCAGCAGCCATGCGGTAAAGTGGTTTTCCGGGGTGGGACTCTATGCGTTGCCATTTAATGGTTAGGGGTTTTTCAGGGTCAACCGTACCCTTGTAACAGGCCCTCACCGCCTGATATTTATGTCTGCCTTGCAGAGGGGTTATTTTCTCGACACCATCACAAATGACAAACCTGTTGCCAATGGCCGCACCTGCATGACCAAAAACGGCACTGCCCGGATAGGGGGTTGCCTGAAACCACTTTTTCTCAACCGTGTCATAGACCTGTGACAGGTTGACATTCCCGGAGTTATGCCAGCCGGAGATTAAATAAATATATCGCCCGGAAATGGAAAATGACACGCTGTCATCTACCGCAACCGGAATTTCCGGCATCTTATGATAGGTATTTTTGTCAGCGTCATAAATATATGACCACGGAATGGTCATTTCAGAAAAATCTTCTGCAACGGCATAGCCGCCAAAAATATAAATTTTGGACCCTATGGCCAAGGCCGTTGCCGCCAATTCCCCGCTGTTGCCCGGAACAGCAGGAATTTTACGCCAATTTTTATTGCCCAAAGTATAAGCAAAGCTGTCCTGTGTCGTATCCTGCCAAGTTTTACCCTGCTCCAATCCTTTAAAGGAAAATAAGGTTATTACTTTACCAGTGCTGATAAGGCTAACAGCGTTGTTGGATAATGCGTTAGGCAATTTTACTAATGTCTTTGTCGTTATTATATTCTGAGCCTGAACTAGGTCAAAACCCCATATAGCCCATATAATACAGACCAGATAAACTATTCTTTTTCTCATCAGCCATCCCTGTTTTCTGGAAACCAGTCTTACTTTGAGCGATCACACCCTGCTTTTCAAACAATTTATCAAATGTCTGGAAGGGGACTAATTCCATTTGATAAACTTGGGAAAAACCATTGACTCGACTTGAGCGGTTGCTAATGTTTATTTTTCTAATTTATAAAAAATTAAATATTAGGATAAAAAAAGGAGGTCCTCATGTCATTTAGAAAAAATGCATTACTGATAACCGCAACAATTGTCTGTTTCAGTTTTATCAATATAAACGCAGAAGCCAGATCATTTAAGGCCAAATATTACAAAGAATGTTATGCACCGGTTACCGCAATAGAACCCTTGCTCGAAGAAAAGTCTGGTATTGGCGGATCAGCCAAGACAATGGCAAAAGCAGGTGGCCTCTTTGGCCGGGTTGGCGGTTTTGTTGGTATGGGCGGGGTCGCCAGTACAGTTGGCAAAGCCAGCAGTGCGGTAAATACAGTCAATAAATACAGCACCATCATCAGCGATGTCTCCGCTTTTATGTCTCAAATGAAAAAGGATCACCCGGAGTCCAATGATCGATTTGCCGCCTATGGTGATAAAATGATCAAGGAAGCAGAGGACCTTGATAAGGTTCAACTGGCCATAGAGGAAACTCAAAATTGCTATGATGATGCCTATATAGATTTGGCCAAAAAGATGGAGACCAAGGAGCTTAAAAAGAAAAAAGCAAAAAAACGGCTGAAGGAAATTCAAAAAGGGACCAAATCGGCGGGCAAAAAACTATTGATCACTATGAAACGCCTGAATACAAACATTAACAGCTATGAGCAGGCCATGAATAAGGAAAGCAGTTCACTGGGCCTGAATTTTGGTACTTTGGGTAACATGGCGGCAAATAAGTTGCTTAAATCAAATACACCGGCGGTACCCGCTAAAACCACACGCAGTTCATCCTTCGGCTCCCTGAATAAACTTGCCGGACTTGCCGGTGTCAGGCCATCGGTTGGAACCTATGTTGCCGCCGGGGTAGCCAGCAATATTGCTGATCAGGCTGCCAACGCCGACAAGCCGCAATTAACGGAGTCCGAACAGGCCGCACAGGACATGCTCCCCGGACTACAAAGAGCCGGTATGTCCAGCCGTAAATATCTGGATTTATACGATGCGGTATCCGAACGGGTGGCAGATCAGAAAATTCTGGAAGCCAAAGTTAAGAAAAGACCTTGGTAAAACTCATAATAACCGTAAGCGGGGGTATTTTATCCCTGCCTGCGGGTAATTTTGGCAAATAGTCTGGCCTTGTCCCCTGCTGTCAGGCAATAGCCGAGAATTGACGCCACATAGAGAACTATTAACAGAGGAATGCCAACAGCACTGCCAGTTCCTTTCAAGAGATCTATGGGGGACAGCGTGATGAACAGTTCAAAGATCACAATTGACCCAACGGCGGCCAATATTACTTTCAGCAGGCTCATTTGAAGCATATTAATACCCATTAACCGTCTGACGGTTATGACCCGGATTAAATTCATCAGGAAATAGATCGAACATAAAGCTATGGCAATGCCTTCAACCCCCATATTCAGGCCTTTAACCATAAATGCGGCTATAACGACATAAAGCGGAACCATAATGATGGATATAACCGGGTTAAATATGGGGTAGCGATATAAAATTGGCATATCCGTCATGCCAAAACCGCCATTAATGGTTTCGCCAATCATCAAGAAAAGCAGGACAGTACCACTGGAGACCAAAAGAGCTTTTTCCGTATCACCGCCGGCAATCAATCCCATAAAGGCTTCACCATAAAAAACGGCGATAACTACAAGTAAACATTGAACCATCAATGTCCATCTGCTGACCATCACCATTTGCCGCTCAACGACCTTATAGTCTTTCTCCACCAGATTTTTGGCCATGACCGGGGCAAGTATGGGGTAAAAGCTCTGATAAATTTTCTCTACCGAAGTGGTAATTTGCTGGGCCACATTGTAAATGCCCAATATACCCTCGGCAAAAAAGAATTTTACCGTAAAAATATCCATCCGCATAAAGACCAGTAAGGCAAGGTCATGAAAGGCCGTTGGTGCCGAAAATTTTGATATACGGCAAATCATGGAAAAACTTGGCCGGGCCGCCAGAAAATTTCTGAACGAAAATAATCTGGCACAGCCCCATAATGCAGTCACAAAAGCGGCAAAAATTGAGAATGAATAGGCGATAAGAAGGCCCGCCTCACCAAAGCCCATATAGTAGAGAAGCAACATACTGAACAGCAAGGCATAAGGCTCGATGAAGCTTCTGGCGATCATTTCATATTTCATATTACGAGATACTCTGGTCCCTGCCAGTATAATATCCACGGCGGAAATAATCAGAATGATCGGCACAAGCTTGATCAACCCCGGAACCATTTCCGGATAATCAAACCAGACCGCAAGCTGATCTGATGAGGTTATTATAAGCCCAATCATGAACAGGCCCACCGTGACAGAACAGATTAGGGCCGCAACAATCACTTCCTCTGGCGTGTGACCCTGACGATAATCCTTATCCTGAATAAATTTAAACAAAGACCTCTTAAAGCCAAAAACCGCAAGAGCCGCACCCAATTCCACAATGGTAATGATAAATATATAACGGCCATAAAGCTCTTTACCAAAAAGAGCTATAACCAGTAGAATAAAAGGAAGCCGGGAGCTCAAGCGAATAATGAAGCCAAGAAAATTGACTCCTGCCCCCTTCACAATATCTTTCTTATCTTTGTCTTCTGTTGGTGTCATTCATCTAGTATCTAAAAAAATTAAGGAAAGAAAGCACAAATTTTTCTTCGTGCCAAGCGATGCTATCAGGTTAATTAATTCTGTTCAAATACTTATAGGTTCAAGAAACCTGTTTCAGTTTTTCTATCCGCGATTCATCCTTGACGTGTAGAAGTATGAAGTTTTCCAGACCTTTTTGATGGTGATGATACTCTATTTCATATTCTTCAATCGGCAATATTTTTTCATCATATACAAAGAATGCAAGATAATCGTTACACTTTGCCCAATTAATCAGTTTTTCTATAGCCTGAGGTAAATGGCTGTTATTTGCCTCAACCAACAGGGCTGGTTTATATTTTTGAATAGTCAAAATCCCCCCCGCCAAAACGGACTGCTCGTGGCCCTCAACATCAATTTTAATAAAGCCAATGTCTTTCAGAGCCATATCATCCAAACGGATTGTTTCTACTGTAAAGTAAATTCATCCCAACCATCTGTTTTTTCAAATTCAAGTGGATTCTCAATCTCTATACTTGATCTTCCATAACAAGGATTCCCCGACTTATACAGTGGGGTTCTCATTGCAACCGTACCAATATTGTCGGAAAGCGCAAATGGCATAACATCAATATTCTTTCTTAGAAATATCTTTGATAATGCATCACTCAATTCTTTAATAGGTTCAAACGCGACAACCTTGCTTGAATGATCATTTAACCTATAAGTATACATACCAAATTTTGCGCCTACATCCAGACTGATCATATTTTTTTGACACAAAAAATATAAAAACTTCATTTCAGGCTCTTCATTTACACGAATAAATTTACGAATTACAAATAGCACTCTTGGAAAAATTTTATATAGTATTTTGATAAGCATTATACATTATCCTGAAAACGCCGAAGGAATTTAAAAACCACTTTATACTTATAATTTTTAAATGATACGGTTTTTTGCCGGATATTCTTAAAGAACATAAATGATCATGCCCCTGTGAAAACTTTATAACTATTCACCTATTGAACTGTCGGTTAGGTAGTGTACTAATATATTTAAGAAATTGGAAATAAAGAGGCCGTAACACATGCCATCACATTCATATCCAAGCGATATTGAAATCGCACGCGCTGCCACCGCAAAGCCCATCGAAGAAATCGCCCGGAAAATTGGCATTCCCTCATCCGCGCTTATTCGTTATGGGAATGACAAGGCTAAGGTTACTTATGAGCATATAGACAGCTTGTCCGACAAACAAAACGGCAAGCTTATTCTCGTGACCGCCATTACCCCGACACCGGCTGGGGAAGGCAAGACCACAACCACCGTTGGCCTTGGGGATGGGTTGAACAGGATCGGCAAAAAAGCCATGATCTGTATCCGTGAGCCCTCCCTTGGCCCCTGCTTTGGTATGAAGGGCGGGGCCGCAGGCGGCGGCCATGCACAGGTCATTCCCATGGAAGACATCAATCTTCATTTTACCGGCGATTTTCATGCCATTAGTGCGGCCAATAACCTGCTGGCGGCCCTGATCGACAATCATGTTTATTGGGATAATAAAAGCGGCCTTGATACCCGCCGAATTACATGGCGACGGGTCATGGATATGAATGACCGCTCCCTGCGCCAGATCACCACCTCACAGGGCGGCGTTGCTAACGGCTATCCACGTGAAGGCGGCTTTGACATCACCCCGGCCTCGGAGGTCATGGCCTGTTTCTGTCTGGCCAGTGATCTGAAAGACCTGCGGCGGCGGTTGGGGAAAATTCTGGTGGGATTCACCCGGGATCGGACACCGGTTTATGCCCGGGATGTTATGGCTGACGGCCCCATGGTTACCCTGCTGAAAGATGCCATGATGCCCAATATTGTTCAAACGCTGGAACATAACCCGGCCTTTATCCACGGCGGCCCCTTTGCCAATATTGCCCATGGCTGTAACACTGTGGTGGCCACCAAGACCGCCCTGAAAATGGCTGATTATGTGGTCACGGAGGCCGGATTTGGGGCTGACCTTGGGGCCGAGAAATTCTTTAATATCAAATGCCGCAAAGCCGGATTGAAACCGGATGCTGCCGTTCTGGTCGCCACGGTACGTGCTTTAAAAATGCATGGCGGTGTTGGCAAAGAAGACCTTGGAACAGAAAATATTTCAGCGGTTCAAAAAGGGCTGGAAAATTTGAAACGTCACGGCGAGAATATTGCTAAATTTGGCGTAAAAACAGTGGTGGCCGTAAATCGCTTTCCCACGGATACAGACGCGGAAATCAAATGCGTTGTCGATGAATGTGCCAAATTGGGAATCACCGCCATAGAGGCCACCCATTGGGCCGATGGCGGCGCGGGGACTACTGATCTGGCACAATATGTGGTTGATATGGTGGACGGACAGGAAAGCAATTTCCATACCCTCTATAATGATGACATATCACTCTGGACAAAAATACAGACGGTAGCGCAGGAAATTTACGGCGCCACTGAAATTGTCGCCGACCAGAAAATCCGCGACCAGATAAAGCAGTTTCAGGATCAGGGCGTTGGCCATTACCCGGTATGCATGGCCAAAACCCAATATAGTTTCTCAACTGACCCCAACCTGAAAGGCACCCCAAAGGATCATGTGGTCCCCATCCGGGAAGTGCGACTGTCCAACGGGGCAGAATTCCTGCTGGTGGTCTGCGGTGACATCATGACCATGCCCGGCCTGCCCCGCACCCCCGCCGCCAATCATATTGAGGTTGATGAGGATGGTTTGATACAAGGGTTGTTTTAGGAGGCAATACCCCTAAATATATTCTCACCCACTATTATGCTGATAGGTAAAAACTTCTTCCAGAGGTTTTCCGAATACCTCTGCTATCCGAAAGGCCAGTTCCAGGGACGGTGAATATTTGCTTGCTTCCAGCGCCAGAATGGTCTGGCGTGTCACATCGGCCCTTCTGGCCAGCTCCGCCTGACTCATCTCATCATTCTCAAAACGTAATCGCCTGATATTATTGGTAATCATCGGTCAATATCCCCGACGATAATAAAATAATTTTGTCGCATCTTTGAAAAATTCCGCCAGCGTCAGTGACAGTAATAAATAAATTACAATTTGTAATGTGGTCAGATCCTCATACTGAAAATCAAACAATCTAATCGTCAATTCATTCAATATAATATGACCAATAAAGATGGATACCGCCGTCAACATCACAGCATAGCCGACAAGATATGATCGGGCCTCAAATTGGTAATCTCTTTCGTCTTTCTTCTCGGCATTCCCCGCATCAAGCAACCAGTAAATTACAATACTGCCCACAATAGCAATTACGATCACAGACCCGATCAAAGACGCAATTTCATCCACATTGGCCCCCATTCCCCCTTCCATGGCAAAAACAGCCGGGAAGAAATATAAGGCAATGATCACGTCCAGTAGCACTTTACTCCACAGACTTTTTTCCCGGTTGGACATATCCTGTAAAAACATTACATCTCTTTCAATTTGTTAAAGTTGAGAAATATGTAATATAAATCTAACTATATGTAAAGTATTTTTTACATTAAGTATGATTTTTTTTACTTGGTATATCCTCATCCAATATGGCCCATCGTTCATGGTCCCGCCATTTTCCACCAATTTTCAGATATTTGGGGCTGAAGCCTTCCCGTCGGAATCCGATATTTTTAACAAATTTCAAGGATGGAATATTGTCCGGCTGGATATTGGCTTCCAACCTGTGCAGGCCCAAGTCAGCCACCGCATAATCAAGGGCGAGCATCATCCCCTCTGTCATATGGCCCCGGCCCGCATAATCCTTATCACCATAATAGCCAAGGCTTGCCGAGCTTATAGTACCCAGCAGAATATTATTGATATTGATCACACCAACCAGATTACCTGTGTCATTTTCAAAGACAAAGAAACCCTGCGTTACCCCCCGTTTAATACGGGTCAAATATTGATCAAAATAGCTCAGGTCAAAGGAATGATAGACCCATGGTTTGTGATAGTCCTCATTTCGCCGGATAAAATTTTGATAAGTGTGTTTATATTGCGCAGCAGGTGCCACAATATAAACCAGCCTGCCCACGCGCAGGGGTGATTTGCGTGGGGACAGGATTCTCAAGAGAATTTATTGGTGGTCGGAAACCCGTGCGGCGGCATGCGCCCGACGGCTCCGCGCCGACCAATCCATGTGGTCAGGTCTGTTTCCGTGCGCATCTTGCCGCCCTTCATGGGCCAGCTCAGACCATCATCAGCATTGAAGGAAATTATATCCCCCATATGTGCGCCCTTGTATTTCTGTAGCATAGCCCCACGCCCCCGGTTCATTTGGGGCATCTGATCTAATGGGAAGACCAGCATTTTCCGGTTGGTGCCGATGATGGCCACATGATTGTCACCATCTTCGATAATCCGGCAAACGGCCACTTTGTTCTTGCCGTCCTCAACATTCATCACCTGCTTGCCATTTTTCGTGCTGGCAATAACATTATCACTTTCCAGCATAAAGCCCCGTCCGGCAATAGAGGAAATCATGATTTTCTTGCCCGGTTTATGAACAAACAAGGTCATAATTTCTTCCTCATTAGGCAGGTCAATCATTAGCCGCACTGGCTCCCCATGGCCGCGCCCCCCTGGCAGCTTGTCACAGCCGAGGGTATAGAAACGCCCGTTACTGGCCACAAGAATGACTTTATCGGTGGTATAGGCGGTAAAGCCGAATTTTGGCTTGTCCCCGTCCTTATATTTGATCTTGTCATCTATGGCCACATGACCCTTCATGGCCCGGACCCAGCCTTTATCAGAGCAGATCACCGTGATCGGTTCTTTTTCGATCATGGCCTCAACCGGAATAATATCTATGACCGGGGCATCGGCAAAGGTTGAACGCCGCGCCCCAAGCACGGTCTTCTGACCGAATTTCTTGCGGGTTTCGCGGGTTTCCTCGGCGATTCTCTCCCAACGCATATCTTCACTGGCCAGCAATTCCAGCAATCCGGTTTTTTCAGCCTCCAGCGCAGAAAACTCGGTCCGAATTTCCACTTCCTCCAGCTTACGCAGGGACCGCAGACGCATATTCAGGATAGCTTCTGCCTGCACATCGGTCAGACTGAAAGCCTTCATCAGGAACGGTTTGACCTCATCTTCCTCACGGATAATGCGGATCACCTCATCCAGATTCAGATAAGCAATCAAATAGCCGCCCAACACTTCCAGACGATGTTCAATCTTGCCAAGGCGGAATTTGGACCGACGCTGTAGCACCACCTGCCGATGATCCAGAAAGGCCTGCAATACTTCGCGCAGGGACATGACGCGCGGCAACCGCCCGCCCTCCAGCACATTCATATTAAGCGATATGCGGGTTTCAAGGTCAGTCAACCGGAACAGGCTTTCCATCAGCACTTCCGGCTCCACCGTCCGGGAACGCGGTTCCAGCACGATGCGAATATCCTCACTGGATTCGTCCAGAATATCGGCCAATATGGGCAGTTTTTTCTGAAACATCAGATCGGCAATGCGTTCGATCAGCTTTGATTTCTGAACCTGATAGGGAATTTCAGTGACCACGATCTGATACATGCCGCGCCCCACATCCTCAATCTCCCATTTGGACCGCAAACGGAAACTGCCCCGCCCGGTTTCATAAGATTTTATGATGCTCTCCCGTGGCTCCACAATGGTGCCGCCGGTGGGAAAATCAGGCCCGTTGACAAAAGTCACCAGCTTTTCCATGGACGCATTTGGATATTTAATCAGATGGAGCAGCGCATTGCACAGCTCTCCCACATTATGGGGCGGAATATTGGTTGCCATGCCCACCGCGATACCACTGGACCCGTTGGCCAGAAGATTGGGGAAATTGGCCGGCATCACCACCGGTTCCTCTTCCTCGCCGTCATAGGTTTCGCGCAAATCAACCGCGTCCTGATCCAGCCCCTCCATCAGGGCGGTGGCGACAGCGGTCATCCGGGCCTCGGTATAGCGCATGGCAGCGGCATTATCGCCGTCAATATTGCCGAAATTTCCCTGACCATCCACCAGAGGATAACGCACGGCAAATTCCTGAGCCAGACGCACCATGGCATCATAGACTGATTGATCGCCGTGGGGGTGATATTTACCGATCACATCGCCGACCACGCGGGCGCATTTCTTGAACCCCGTTTCCGGGTTAAGTTTCAGATGCCGCATGGCGAACAACAGCCGCCGATGCACGGGTTTCAGCCCATCGCGCACATCGGGCAATGACCGGGACATAATGGTGGACAGGGCATAGGACAGGTAACGGTCCCCTAGCGTATCGCTTAGGGGAACATCCTGAATATTATCATTGGATGCTGGATTCTCATTCATGGGCTGACTATAACAAAAAAATCTGTACGCACCACAACATATGGCCGCTCACATGATTTTTTTTTGCTAATATTACAGCATATGAATGATGCTGTTGTACAAGAGGAAGGCTCCGGCCAGCAAAAGACTGAGATAGGTCAGAATAGCACCAACGAAGCGCCCGTTTACAGCTTTCATAACGCCGGTCATCCCCATGGCATGAAACAAGCGCCCGGCAACGGTGGCAATGCCGAATATGTGAATAATGACAGGCCGATGCCCCTGAACCTCTATTATGGCCATAAGCAGGATCATCATGGGCACAAATTCAATGAAATTACCAAAAGCCCGGCTTCTCTTCTCCATGATGGCATCATCCCCCGTCCCCAGACTAATCCTGGCCTCCCGCCGCCGCGCCGAAGTTTTGTACGCCAGAAAAACCATAATCAGGGCCAATATCCCCGCATATAAAGCTGTAACCTGTAACATTTTGTATCCCTTGTATATTTAACCCGTAAAGCATCTTCACGGCAATTCCTTTCCATGTCAATATATTAACCCTTATTGAAACACCCTTGACAAATAGTTTTTTGGTTCTATTTTGGTAATTAGCGAAATAACAAAATAGGACTTCTGAAATGGCGGATGTTTTTAATGCTCTATCATCCCCGGTACGTCGAAATATTCTGTCTATGTTAAAGGAAAAGGATATGACAGCGGGTGAGATAGCAGATCAACTGAATATAACAAAGCCCACCCTTTCCGGTCATTTTAACGTGTTGAAAACCGCAGACCTCGTAGTCACAGAACGCTGCGGTACCACAATATCCTATAGCCTGAATACAACAGTCATTGAGGAACTAATGGCAAGTGTCGTCGGGTTATTATCAAAAAAAGATAAGGATTAGAATATGTTAAAAATCACAAAATATATATGGGTCACCATACTGATAACGTTTATCACTGGCGTGATTGCTTTTCTATGGTTACCCCCAGAGACACCCATCCCTCTACATTGGGATATTAACGGAAATATTGACAGAGAGGTTATGTCTCATGGTACATTTTTTATTATGCCCGCTTTTCAAGCTCTTATTGTGGCTCTTTTTGCTATTGTACTCACTATAGAACCCCGACAAAAAAATGTCGAAAAGTCAAGACCAGCAATAGGAATAATGATGTCTTCAACTATTATGCTGCTGGCATTGGTTCAATTTATATTAATCAGTCAAAGCTTCAAAATTGATATTCTTGGTATGGAATCACTTTTCTGGGGTCTCGGAATAGTATTTATTGTGCTGGGTAATTATATGACCAAATTACGTTCCAGTTATTTTTTTGGTATCCGCACACCTTGGACTTTATCCAGTGACTATGTTTGGAAAAAAACTCATAGACTTGCTGGGAAATTATTCATGTTGGCCGGAACAATAATTTTCCTTGCAAATTTTTTCGCTACCATAAAAGTCATGTCAATAATTGTCATGGCTACCATTTTACCAGCCGCACTTATCCCGGTTATTTACTCATGGGTTATCTGGCAACGTGAGAATAAGGAAAAAAATCAACAATTACCCTGAACCACAGCTTTGCCGCGCGTATTTTTTGCCAGCATCTCGCCCTGCTTCTTTTCCATCATCAGGGTTCGGGCTTTTTCGTAGGCCGGGTCTTGCCAGAAAATCAGGCAACCGTTACACCCCCGGCCGCAACAGCCCTCTACCCCAAGGCGCGGGGTTTTGAATTTGCGTTCTTTGTTGGCCTCGGCAAGGCTATCCACCAGAGCATCCCGGCGTTTTTCATAAAGCGCGTCCGAGCCATTTCCCTGCTCAATCTTGCTGGCCTCCCGGTCCATTTTCAGGCGGTCCCATTGGTCACGGGTCAGGGGCCGTTCCTTGCGAATAATGCTCATTTCCGGGTAAGCAGTGCGCAACTGGTTCAGGTCTTCCCGGTCAAACCATGAGAAAGGCACCCGGATGATCGGCTTTTGCCCCGCATTGACGACTTGGGTCACCTCCCCGCTTGCCGCATCGACAAATTCATAGATACGCAGGAAAATGGTCTCCCGACTGGTGGGCGAGACAAATTCCAGCACATCCCCGGCCTCAATACGGTTTTTCACCTCAATGACAAAGCCATCTTCCTCAACCGCTCTAATCAATCCGGCGAATTCCCATTCGGCCATGGTTGAGGTGCTTTCATAATTATGGGCATGATTGGTGAGCCGTCCCTCATGGAAAGCCAGTGTATAGCCCCGGCTCTGCACCGTATCCAGCTCCGCCATATAGGGTTCCGGCGACCAATTTTCCGGATCATCATACCAGTCATCAATGGCCATACGATAAGCCCGCGCCACAAGGGCCACGTAATATTGGCTCTTGTTACGGCCTTCCACTTTCAGGCTGTCCACCCCGATCCTTAAATAATCATCCAGCTTCGGCATCAGGCACAGGTCTTTGGAATTCAGGATATAGGTGCCGCGCTCGTCCTCCTCGATCGGCATCATCTCGCCCTCGCGCACACCTTCCTCAAGCAGAAATTCAAACATATCCATGGTATGTTCGTTAAGCTCAAGCTCCTTGATGGTGCCGTCTTTCAGGCGCATATGAACCTTGTAATTCCATCGGCAACTATTGGAACAATTACCCTGATTGGCCCCACGCTCGGACATATAATTGCTGAGCAAGCACCGCCCGCTATAGGTCATGCACATGGCACCGTGAACAAAGGCCTCAAGCTTTATATCCGCGCATTTCTCCCGTATTTCAACGAGTTCATTGAAAGATACCTCACGGGCCAGAACCACCAGAGACGCCCCCTGCTCCGCCCAGAATTTAACGCTGAGCCAGCTACAGACATTGGCCTGAGTGGAGACATGGAGTTCCAGATCGGGGGCCATTTCCTTGACATATTGGAATACGCCGGGGTCAGCAATGATCACCCCGTCCGGTTTCACTTTGCGCACCGTTTCCACATATTCTTTCAATTTGGGAATATCTTTATTGTGGGAAAACAGATTAAGGGTCAGGTAAACCCTCTTGCCGTGTTGGTGAGCGAATTTCACGCCCTCGACCACATCCTCCAGACTGAAAGCTGATTTACTGCGCAAAGACATATCCGGCGTACCCAGATAGATGGCGTCGGCGCCATAAAGCACCGCCATTTTCAGCTTCTGCAAATCGCCGGCGGGCATCAGAAGTTCTGAGCGTTCGGGGCGGGTAACTTTCATTGTCTGTCCTTATTCATTCACATAAAATCCATCAGCATGCGCCGGGCCTGCGGAATCTTTTTGTTATGGGGAAAAAGCACATGACGTTCAAGGAAAAACTCGCTTAACCGCAGGCCTTCCCTGACATGTTCCGCTGTTACATCTGTGCGTCCAAGCAAAAAGGGCGGCAAAGTAAGCATCTTGTCATGATAGGGCAGCCCGGCCTCCCGCGATACCGCCCGGCCCGACTTTGGCGAGACATAGGTCAAATCATCGGTGAGCCCGGTCGCCGCGCAACAGCTTAAATCAAGGCCAAAGCCCAATTCTGACAATAGTCCAATTTCCCAATGGACCAGCAATGCGCCCCAATTTTCCGGTTTGTGGTCCATATGCTCCAGATTATCCAGCAGGATTATCAACCCGTCATACAACGTCCGATGTTCTTCCCGCTCCGCAAGAGATACGGACAATATGGCGCAGACACTGTTTAACACGCCGAGCTTTGACGGATAATCCAGAAAGGCCGCCGCGCGCGCATTATGAAGCTCCACGGAATATGACCCAAGCTGACTTTCAAGGCGGCCCCGCCATTTCAGGGTGACCTCATTGCCGGGCTGAAGCGTCCCCCGTTGCCGCCGACCCATACCGCCCTTGACCAGTCCCGCATGACGGCCATGATCTGCCGTCAGGACGTCAATGACCGCATCATATTCGCCGTATTTACGCAGAGAAATAATTATGCCCTGATCATGAAATTCCATGGTCTATTTCTTTATCACCTCTATTTTAGACAGATAGACATGCACCTTGCCCCAATCTATGGCAAACTCGCTGTAAACAGGCACCCAGGGATTTAAAGCTTTCAACTCATCCAGTTTAGCATACCAAATTTGCATGGGCACCGGTTCAAGTTCTGAGCGTTTTTTCTTTTTGTGCTTTTTTTTGCGTTTTTTCTTCTTTTTCACTTTTTCAAAATTGCCGCCAATGATCTCATCCTTGAATTCACATGCCCGAACGAGGCCTTTATAAATGGAGCGGCGACTTTTAAATACCTTATCCCCCGTACAGCGATGGCCAATATCAAGCAGGAAAAAACCACCAAATACATTTTGATGGGTCATTTCAGAGCTTATCTTCATAGCCTGATCATCAAGGGTCATCCCAAGATAATAACTGACCATATCCGGGCCAAATTTCAGATCATCCCGGATAGGGATATAGTTGAATTTTTTCTTGAATTTAAAGGTATAATCATGGGCGATGACCTTACCATCATCGGGATTGAATTTGGTTTGAATATCATAGCCTTCTTTGCCCCAGCTACCGGTATTTCGGTAGAAAAGCGGCCTGAGCCTGCCGTCCGTGTCGATTTTCCCCCGCGCCGAAACCTCATTCTTCATATTGCTGAACAAAGTGGCCAAGCCAGTGATCTCATAGGCCACATCCATTTTATACTCGGACGGACCGACATGGGTAACGGAATTTACTTTGGAAATGACAAAGCCGGCCCAATAGGCCTTGTAGGTCAGCTTTATGTCGTAGGATGCCCTCGTTTCTTCTGCCGCCTGTGCCCCATCAGTAAAGATAAGCAGTAAAACGGCAAAAAGAAAACGTTTATACATATCTAATCCATAGCATCAAGACGGTTGATCCCTTCCTTAATTTTTTCGGCTTTCTGTTCAGCCTCGGCAAGGTTTGTGCGGTTATCCGCCACCACATTTTCCGGGGCCTTGGCCATGAAGGCCTCATTATTCAGACG
>JAADFR010000178.1 GCA_013152755.1 Alphaproteobacteria bacterium | reverse complement strand
TTCTGGTGGGCGGCTTTAACGTCTATCCCCGCGTGGTGGAGGAAGTCTTTTATCAGCATCCTGCGGTCCATGAGGTTACGGTGATTGGCATCCCTGACGATTATCTGGGGGAACGGCCCAAGGCCTTTGTCACCCTGAAGAACCCCGATGACAGCCTGACGGAAGATGAACTGATGGTTTTTGTCCGGGAAAGGCTGGGCAAGCATGAGCGTCCCAAAGAAATAGAATTTCGCGCCGAACTGCCCAAAACCATGGTTGGAAAGCTGTCAAAAAAAGAATTGGTGGCAGAAGAAAAAGCCAAATATGAACAGCGTAAGGCCAATTGAGAATAGCTCCCCAATGTGATAGGCTGTTCAGCGGGAAAATAAGGGGAGACTTTTTTGTCCACCGGGTTGTTCTATCATGCCGATTGCCAGAATCATATTACGCCGGAGGGACATCCGGAGACATCGGCGCGTCTGTCGGTCATTCTTGACAGCCTTAATCAACCAAAATTCAATGATCTGATACACATCGAAGCCCGTGCCGCGGGCAAGGACAAGCTGTCACTGGTTCACAGTGATGATCATATCCAAAATGTGATGGATCATATCCCAGGCAGCGGCCATTACAGCCTTGACGGGGACACCCATCTTTCCGCCGGGTCGGCGGATGCCGCCTTAAAAGCGGTCGGGTCCACTTGTCAGGCCATTGATGAGGTGATGAGCGGAAAGCTGGATAATGCCTTTTGTGCGATTCGCCCACCGGGGCATCATGCGGAACCGGATAAAGCCATGGGGTTTTGTCTGTTCAATAATGTGGCCATCGGGGCGTTATATGCCCGGAAAAGTCATTTTTGCCACCGGGTTGCCATTGTTGATTTTGATGTCCATCACGGCAATGGGACACAGGCGGTGGCCATGCGGCATAAGGGCTTGTTCTATGGTTCCACCCATCAATCACCGCTCTATCCCGGCACCGGGCATCTTCAGGATCAGGGGCAGGGGGTCATCGTCAATGCGCCGCTGGCCGCCGGTAGTGGCAGCCGGGCCTTTCGTCTGTCCTGCGAAGGGCGTATTTTCCCGGCTTTGGAAGAATTTAATCCGGATTTTATTCTGCTGTCGGCGGGGTTTGATGCCCATACATTGGACCCGCTGGCGGATTTAAACCTTAATGAGGATGATTTTCACTGGGTCACCCGTGAGATAAAACAGATTGCGGAAAAACAATGTAAAGGCAGGCTGGTATCTTGCCTTGAAGGGGGCTATAACTTGAATATTCTTGGACAAAGCGTTGCGGCCCATGTTTCGGCATTGATGGCCTAAGCGTTTTTAAATGTAAAAAGGGAAATTCATATCTATGAGTTCACAGGATAACAGCATACCGGACGATATAGCCGCATTGAATTTTGAGGATGCGCTCAGCGCATTGGAGGCCATTGTCAAAGACCTTGAAAGCGGGCAGGTATCACTGGAGGATTCCATCGAGATTTATACCAGAGGAAATCTTCTGCGCCGTCATTGTGACAATAAGCTGAAAGATGCCACCGCCCGGATCGAAAAGATCACCAAGGGGCAGGATGGCAGCCTCAGTGTGAGCGAACTGGATGCGGGGTAGAATTTATGACCAATGATACAGATAATCTGGCCATAGATGCTCTTGGTGTGGCCGCCCGGCAGGTGGAGGAAAAACTTCTGAAGCTTCTGCCCAAGGCGGTTGATCTGGAACAGCAGGTCATTGATGCCATGGAATATGCCCTGATGGCGGGCGGCAAACGTGTCCGGCCGTTTCTGGTTATGGAAGGGGCGCGGATTTTCGGGGTTAGCGAGAATTCAGCCCTGCGGGTGGCGGCGGCGGTGGAATGCGCTCATACCTATTCGCTCATACATGACGACCTGCCCTGTATGGATGATGACGACATGCGCCGGGGTCAGCCCTCGGTTCACAAGAAGTTTGATGAGGCCACAGCGGTGCTGGCCGGGGACGCGCTATTGACGCTGGCCTTTGAAATCCTGTCCGATGACAGTACTCATTCCGATGCGCGGGTGCGCTGCGAATTGATTAACTATCTGTCGAAATCGCTGGGCGTCAATGGCATGGTCGGCGGCCAGATGTTTGACCTGTTGGCGGAAAATCAGGAATTGGACAAAATCCGGATCACCCGTCTGCAACGGATGAAAACCGGGGCGCTGATTGTTTTTTCCGGCAAGGCCGGCGCCATATTGGGCAAGGCCGAAGAACGCAGGCGTCAGGCGATCAAGGGCTATGCCCATGACATCGGGCTGGCGTTCCAGATTGTCGATGATCTGCTGGATGAGGAAGGAAGTTCGGAAGATATTGGTAAAACCGCCGGAAAGGATGCGGCGGCGGGCAAGGCCACGCTGGTATCTCTGGTCGGTATAGAACAGGCCCGGACAATGGCGGAAATGCTCACCAATCAGGCCGTTCAGCATTTGGAATTATTTGGCGATAAAGCAGAAAACTTGCGTAACCTCGCCAAATTCATTATTAATCGGGCAAGCTAAAAAATAAGGTAGGGTCATTTGCCGCGTAAACCAGAAACAGAGTTGCTTGATCAGATTAGTTGTTCTGATGATGTGAGTAGGCTTCAACCGGAACAGCTTCAGCAGCTCGCTGATGAGGTTCGGGCTGAAATGATTGATGCAGTGTCCCAGACGGGCGGCCATCTGGGCGCAGGCCTTGGGGTGGTTGAACTGACCGTCGCCCTGCATCATATATTCAATATGCCCCGTGATAAATTAATCTGGGATGTGGGCCATCAATGCTATCCCCATAAGATACTGACCGGACGCCGTGACCGGATGCGCACCATTCGGCAGGGCGGCGGCCTTGCCGGCTTTACCAAGCGCAAGGAAAGCGAATATGATCCCTTTGGCGCGGGCCATAGTTCGACTTCTATCTCAGCGGGTCTTGGCATGGCCATCAGCCGGGATTTGCGCGGCGGGGATGAGAATATCATCTCGGTCATCGGCGATGGCTCCATGAGTGCGGGCATGGCTTATGAGGCCATGAATAATGCCGGGTCGCTGAAATCTCGCCTGATTGTGATTCTAAACGATAATGACATGTCCATAGCCCCGCCTGTGGGGGCCATGAGCGCCTATCTGGCGCGATTGCTGTCTTCGCGGTCGTTTCTTAACCTTCGTGATTTTGCCAAGAATATAGTTAAGCGGTTCCCGCGCACCATTAGCGAGAAAGCCAAACGGGCCGAGGAATATGCCCGGGGTATGGCCATGGGCGGCACCCTGTTTGAGGAACTGGGCTTTTATTATGTGGGTCCGGTGGACGGCCATAATATGGATCACCTGTTGCCGGTACTGGAAAATGTGCGGGACGCGGGTGAGGGGCCGGTTCTGATCCATGTGGTGACCCAAAAGGGCAAGGGATACAAGCATGCCGAGGAGGCCAAGGATAAATATCACGGGGTGTCCAAATTTAATGTGATCACCGGCGCACAGAGCAAATCCACGCCCAAGGCTCCGAGCTATACCGGCGTCTTTGCCAATGCCCTGATTGCCGAGGCCAAAAAGGATGACAAGATCGTCGCCATCACGGCGGCCATGCCATCGGGCACCGGGCTTGATAAATTTGCCGAGGAATTTCCCGACCGCTGTTTTGATGTGGGTATTGCCGAACAGCATGCGGTGACCTTTGCGGCAGGTATGGCCACAGAGGGCTTTAAACCGTTCGTGGCCATTTATTCCACCTTCCTGCAACGGGCCTATGATCAGGTGGTTCATGATGTGGCGGTTCAGAATTTACCCGTGCGCTTTGCCATTGACCGGGCCGGATTGGTGGGCGCAGACGGGCCGACCCATGCGGGGTCATTCGACGTGACTTATCTTGCCAGCCTGCCCAATTTTGTTGTCATGGCGGCGGCGGATGAGCTGGAGCTGGTCAATATGGTGGCGACCTCTGTGTCCCTCAATCATTGCCCGTCAGCGGTGCGTTATCCGCGCGGCGAGGGAATAGGTATCAAGTTGCCGGATGCAGGGAAAATCCTTGAAATTGGCAAGGGCCGCATTCTGCAAAAGGGCAGTCATATTGCGATCCTATCACTGGGAACACGGTTGCAGGAAGCCTTGCAGGCGGCTGAAACATTGCGGAGTCACGGCCTGTCCACAACGGTGGCCGATGCCCGTTTCGCGAAACCTCTTGATCTGGAAATGATCCGTGATCTGGCCTTGAACCATGAGGTTCTGGTGACCATAGAGGAGGGGGCCATCGGCGGTTTTGGCAGTCATGTGCTGGATTACCTCAGCAATGAGGGGCTGTTAGAGAATGGCCTGAAGGTACGCACCCTGAAATTACCGGATATTTTTCAGGAACAAAACAGCCCAGATGTCATGTATGCCGAAGCAGGCCTTTGTGCCGCAGACATTACCGAGGTGACGCTGAAAGCCCTGCGCCGTAATGACACCAGTTCATCCTCTTCTTCTCTGGCCTAGATCATGGCCGGGAAAAAACGTGTTGACCAACTTGTGATGGAACGGGGGCTGGCGGAAAGCCGGACGCGGGCGCAGGCCTATATCATGGCCGGGGTCGTGTTCAGCGGCGAACGCAAGATAGACAAGGCCGGAACCAAAATTGCCGAGGATGCCCCGCTGGAGGTCCGCAGCAAGGAACATCCCTGGGTCAGCCGGGGCGGATTAAAGCTCATTCAGGCTATCGAAGAATTTTCACTGGATATTTCAGGCCGTTGCGTCATAGACGTGGGGGCATCCACGGGCGGTTTTACAGACGTGTGCTTGCATCACGGCGCGGCGAAGGTCTATGCGGTTGATGTAGGGCATGGCCAACTGGCGTGGAAATTGCGCGGAGATGAGCGGGTAGTGGTGCTGGAAAAAACCAACGCCCGTTACCTGACACAGGACCAGATTCCAGACCCGGCGAACATGATTGTCTGTGATGCCAGCTTTATCGGGTTGCAGACAGTATTGCCCGCCCCCATGGCGCTTGCGGCACCGGGGTGCCTCCTTGTGGCCCTGATCAAGCCCCAGTTTGAGGTGGGCCGGGGCAATGTGGGCAAGGGCGGCGTGGTGCGTGACCCGATGCTCCATGAGCAGGTCTGCCAGAAAATTCGGGATTGGATCAGTGATGATATGTCCGGTTGGACCGTAATCGGCCTGACCACCAGCCCGATCAAAGGGCCGGAGGGCAATGTGGAATTTTTGATCGTTGCGGAGTATGCGCTATGAGAGTTAATATCAGCCATATAGGGGCCAAAGGCGATGGCATAGCCGATGGGCCGCTTTTTGTGCCTTTTTCGGTGGACGGCGATGACCTTGAGGTCAAGGTCAACGGCAAGCAGGGCCGTATAAAACATATTCATAAGGCATCCCCCCATCGTGTGGCCCCTTTGTGCAAGCATTTTGGCCGCTGCGGCGGCTGCGCTTTGCAACATGTATCGGAAGATCATTATAAAAACTGGAAACAGCAGAAGGTCATCACGGAGCTGGGCCATCGGGGCTTTGACGATATATCCCTGTTGCCGTTAGAAGTCAGTCCGCTGGCCAGTCGGCGCCGCGCGCGGCTCACCGCCATTGGGGGCCGGGCCGTGGGCTTTGCCGAACGGGGCAGCCATAATATTATTGATATTACTGAATGTCCGGTGATGGCCCCTGAAATTGTGCGCTTTATTGGCCCCTTGCGGGTGTTTCTGAAGGGACAGCTTGCGGCGCGTCAGAAAATGGCCATTCAGATTAATCTGGCTGATAATGGGCTGGACATTATTCTGGAATCTTCGGGGGAGCCTGATCTTGATCTGCGTATGGATATTGCTGCCTTTGCCGAGGGACAGGATGTGGCGCGTATCTGCTGGCGTGATACGAAGTTGAAAAAGCCCAGCCCTGAAATCCTGTGCGAACGGCGCAAACCCCATGTGAGCTTTGCCGAACATCAGGTATTTTTGCCGCCGGGGTCTTTTCTGCAGGCCACGAAAGCCGGGGAGGATGTCCTGATGGATTTCGTCGCTAAAGCAGTTGAGGGGGCCGATAAAATAGTCGATATTTTCGCCGGATGCGGCACCTTTACGGTGGGGCTGATCGGACGCCATGCGGTTCACGCGGTTGAGGGGGATCAACATATGACGATGGCGTTACAGCAAAGCTCTCATCAGATGGGTAAAATACGCAATTTGACCACCGAGGTCCGGGACTTGTTCCTGCGACCTTTGTTGCCCCATGAACTAAACAAATTTGATGCGGTAATTATCGACCCGCCGCGCGCCGGGGCCCGGGATCAGATTCAGGAAATCGCCCTTTCTGAGGTCGCAAATCTTGTTATGGTGTCCTGCAATCCGGCAACATTCGCCCGCGATGCCAGAACTTTGGTGGACGCAGGCTTTATCATGGGGGATATTCTGCCCGTGGATCAATTCCTCTATTCTTCCCATCTGGAAATAGTTTCCACTTTTCGCCGCTAATTCACCGCAGGTTCAGGCACTAGGCAATATACTCACTGTCAGGGTAAAAAATACCATATTATTATGGTTAACAAAACATGAATAATGCTTTGTTAATAATATGTTAGCTTTTGCCCGCAGAAAACTGCCAGATTCGGAAGGGAGGTTGTTTGGCACGTTAATTGCTGAGTATCAGGCAATATAGACAACAGGTAAATGCGTAAAATGAATATTAGTAAACTGCTTACAGGATTGGGGGCCTTCCAAATCCAGGAAAAACCGGCTCAGACGGCACAAGTCCAGAAAGCCGGACAATCTGGTGATATTTCTACTTCGATACAGGATAATATATCAACAGACAGTATCGCCGTGGCCGCTATCTGGCGCAAGGTCGCCGGGCAGGTTGATGTGCGTGCCGCCACCCCGACGGAAATCATCACTTTAAGCAGTGCCTTGTTCAAGGCCGGGGCTATCAGCTATGACGATTATGTCGACTTGAGCTTTCAGCCGGAAATCAATCTGGACAGCGGCGGTGAAACCACAAGTTTCAGCCATGACCGGAAAGATTACATTGCCCTGTGGCAGGACAAGGAGCAGAAGGTTATCCGCTCCGGCGGCAACCGGGGCCAGATCGAAGACACCCATCGTATTCAGGCCATCTTGAAATATGTGGACAGCTTGAAATAACGACCTATCCCTGTTGCGCCCGATGCAACAGGATATGATCAGCAAGGACACAAGCCATCATGGCCTCGCCAATGGGGACGGCGCGGATGCCAACGCAAGGGTCATGGCGGCCCTTGGTGATAATTTCGGTTTCATTGCCCGCCCTATCCACTGTTTTGCGGGGGGTGAGGATAGAGGAGGTGGGCTTTACCGCAAAGCGGCAGACGATTTCCTTGCCGGAGCTGATGCCGCCCAATATGCCGCCCGCATGATTGGTACGGATCGCCGGGTTTCCGGCCTCATCCATATACATTTCATCAGCATTTTCTTCGCCGGTCAGGCGGGCCGCATTAAAGCCTTCGCCAATTTCAACCCCCTTGACCGCATTGATGCTCATCATGGCGCCGGCCAGATCACTGTCAAGCTTGGCATAGACGGGCGCCCCAATTCCGGCGGGAACGCCAAAGGCATGGACCTCAATAACGGCCCCGATTGAGCTGCCTTTCTTGCGAATATCATCAAGATATTTTTCCCAGACCGGGACCATGTCCTTGTCCGGAGACCAGAAGGGGTTGTTGCCGACCTCATCCCAGTCCCAGTTATCGCGGTTTATTTCATGCTCGCCAATCTGAACCAGTGCCGCCTTGACCTCTATGCCAAGGCCCAAAACCTTGCGGGCGATGGCCCCGGCGGCCACGCGGCAAGCGGTTTCACGGGCCGATGAGCGGCCGCCGCCCCGATGGTCGCGGATGCCGTATTTCTCCATATAGGTGAAATCCGCATGGCCGGGCCGGTATTTATCTTTGATGTCGCCGTAATCCTTGGACCGTTGGTCGGTATTTTCAATCATCAGGCTAATGGGCGTGCCGGTGGTCATGCCCTCAAAAGTCCCGGACAGGATTTGCACCTTGTCGGCTTCCTGCCGCTGGGTCATAAAGCGGTTTTGGCCGGGTTTGCGCTGATCCAGAAAATGCTGGATTTCATCTTCGCTGATGGTCAATCTGCTTGGCACACCATCGACCACACAGCCAATGGCCGGGCCGTGGCTTTCTCCCCAGGTGGTTACCCGGAAGATATGGCCGAAGCTGTTATAAGACATGACGTTTCTTTCTTAAATTAGACGAGGCTAAGATCCGGAGCATCTTCCCGTTTCATGCCCATTACGTGATAGCCGCTATCCACATGATGATTTTCCCCGGTTACGCCGCTGGACAGATCGCTGAGCAGATACATGCCGCTGTTGCCCACTTCGTCGGTGGTCACATTACGGCCAAGGGGAGAATTCAGTTCATTCCATTTCAGGATATAGCGGAAATCACCAATACCCGCCGCCGCCAGTGTTTTGATGGGGCCGGCTGACAGGCTGTTAACCCGGATATTTTTCGGGCCAAGATCACGGGCCAGATATTTGACGCTGGCCTCCAATGCGGCCTTGGCAACGCCCATGACGTTGTAATGGGGCACGACTTTTTCCGCGCCGTAATAGCTCAGGGTGATCATGCTGCCGCCTTCGGTCATCAGCTTTTCAGCTCTTTGGGCCACGGCGGTGAAGGAATAACAGGAAATATTCAGGCTCATGGCGAAATTTTCTGCGGAGGTATCCACATAACGCCCGGTCAGTTCCGCCTTGTCGGAATAGGCGATGGCATGGACCAGAAAATCAATTCTTCCCCAGCGTTTCTCAAGCTCGGCAAAGACCGCATCAATGGACGCACCGTCGGTCACATCACAAGGCAGGATGATGTCGGACCCCACGGATTCCGCTAGAGGACGCACCCGTTTCTCCAGAGCTTCTCCCTGATAGGTGAAGGCAATTTCGGCCCCCTGTTCCGCAGCTTTTCTGGCAATGCCCCAAGCGATAGACCGATTGTTGGCCACGCCCATGATGATCCCGCGTTTCCCGGCAAGAAGGCCGTTATTATTTGTCATTATTATTCCTTTGAGATTATGTCTCATTCCTTGGCACAGGTTTGTTCATGCACAGTCGCTAATCCTACACATTTTTGCATGTTATTCAATCGCTTGATGTATTTTTCGTCGTATTTTTTGACCTCTGATGATAGAGGGCGGCATTCACTTCCGCCCCTAAAATATAGGATGCGCCCAGAAAATAAAATAACATTAGCGTGATTATCGCTCCGGCCAGACTGCCGTATGTTACGTCATAATTACCAAAATGTTTCAGGTAAACAGAAAAACCATTACCCACGATCATCCATAGAAACAGGGTGGTTGTCGCCCCAGCCATAACCGGGGTGCGGTCCGCAAGCTTGCGTGGTTTCAAGACAAAATAGGACAGGCATAACGCGCCGAATATCAGGCTGACACTGACCGATAGGCGCACCAGATTCCAGATCAGTTTCCAGTCGGCCTCAAGCGGAATGTTACTGATCAGAATTTTCCAGGCCACAGGACCAAAAACCAGAATGGTCATACCGATGATAATGCTGCTGGCGGACAGGATGACCAGCAACAGCCCCTCTGCCCGGCGGCGCAGAAATGGCCTGCGGCTGACGGTGCCAAAGGCGCGGACGATGGCCAGCCGGGCCGCATCAATGGCCGATGATGATACCCATAACGCGCCCAGAATACTAAAGGTCATAATGCTCTTGTCGGTGGTTTTGATCATCTTTTCAATGGGGCCTTGCAGGACTTTGACCACATCCTCCGGCATATGTTCAAACAGCGTGTCCAAAGCCTTTGGTCCGGCCTCTGACTGACCGAAGAAACCGGCAAGTGACACCAGAAAGATAATAAAGGGGAAAAGGGCCAACATGGTCAGAAAGGCCAGATAACCCGCCATGACCATGCCGTCATGAAGGGCAAAGTTTTTTATGGCTTCAAGCAGAAAGCTGAATTTTTTCAGTTTTTCTTTCATGCCATATGGGTTCTGACGTCTTGTTTTTTGTCCTTGGCCCATTTCTTAATGGCTTTTTCAAGTGCCTCATCCGGCTCCGGCGGCAACATGATCTGTAGCTTGACATATTGATCGCCCTTGGCTTTGGTCTTCGGGTCGGTGGCCCCTTTGCCTTTCAGGCGCATTACCCGGCCGGAACTTGACCCTTTGGGGATTGTCATGGCAACCTTGCCGGTGGTGGTTGGGATATTGACCTTTTCGCCAAGGACTGCCTCTTCCAAAGTGACGGGCAGGTCAAGGTGAATGTCATTGCCCTCACGGCGGAAAAAGCCATGGGGCTTGACGGAAATTTCAATGATCGCATCTCCCGCCGGGCCGCCGTTAATGCCGGGGGCACCCTGTCCTTTCAGGCGGATTTTTTGGCCCTCTTTGACATTTTCCGGTATGGTCACATTCAGGGTTTTGTTATTTTCAAGGGTCAGGTTTTTCTTGCCGCCCTTGATGGCGTCCAGAAAATCAACCTTTAACAGGTAATTGACATCCGGCCCCTTTTGACGGCGGGGTTGGCGTTGCCGACGACCACCAAAAATAGAGGCAAATATTTCTTCCGGATCGAAACCGTCCCCAAAACGGCCTGCGCCGCCAGCGTGCGGATGAAAGCCACCGCCCCCTCCGGCAAAGCCTTTTTCCGAGCCATCCGGGTTGATTTCGCCCCGGTCATAACGGCCGCGCAGTTCTTTGTCGCGCAACAGGCCATAGGCCGCCGACACTTCCTTGAAGCGTTCGGCCACCTTCTCATCGCCTGAATTAATATCGGGATGTAGTTTTTTTGCTAACGTGCGATAGGTTTTTTTCAGTTCCGCATCACTGGCTGATTTGGAAACGCCTAATACGCTGTAGGGGTCTTTCATGATTTTTTATCAACTCACTGATTTGAAATTTTCCATGTGCCGTCTTCTTGACGGCAGGCGGTCCCATATGCGGTTTCGGTCTTGCCGCCAACAGTTACCGTCTGTTGATATTCCCGGCAATATTCATCCGTCTTGTTGGTATAGGCGGGTTGGGGGGTGATGGTGCCGGAATTTCCGCTGTCGGGGTTATACCATTTTGTCGTATCGCCCGATTTGGTGCTTTCCAGAGAATATTGGGTCTTCTCCTGCATGGCCAGGCGGTCGGCCCGGTCAAGGGATTTGCCGATTTCACGGCCAATATAGGCCCCGGCGAGGGTGCCTGCGGCCACGGCGATAACCTGCCCCGTGCTGCCATTCCTGCCCCCGATCGCGTCACCAATGACCGCTCCGCCAATGGCGCCGAGCAACGTGCCGGTTTCTTCCTTGGTGCAGGATGTGAGCAACAGGGAGGAGGCGACAATCATCGTTGCTGTAATGGCGGCTTTGGACTTTGGGCTATTGGAAAGTAACATACTAAATCCCTTCTCATTCAATAGATTGTATTCCTGATCGATTGTGATTATATATCATTTAAAATCAAATTACATATTCTAATATGAATTTGGCGTATTTATGACAAAATTCAAGGGTGGTACGGTGAAAAATCCGATTGAATTATTTAAAGAGTGGTTTGAAAAAGCCCATGAGGCAGAGGGCCTTGCGGAAGCCGTGGCGCTGGCAACAGCAGACGGGCGGGGCCGTCCGTCGGTCAGGATGGTGTTGCTGAAAGGCGTGGATGAGCGCGGGTTCGTTTTCTATACCAATCTGGAAAGCCGCAAAGGGCATGAGCTTGGGGAAAATCCCTTTGCCGCTTTATGCTTTCATTGGAAGTCCCAGAAACGCCAGGTCAGGGTTGAAGGCCCGGTTGTTGCCGTTAGTGACGCCGAAGCCGATGCCTATTTTGCGACCCGGGCAAAGGACAGCCAGATCGGGGCTTGGGCCTCGCATCAGAGCCGCCCTATGGAAGGGCTGTTTGAATTTGAGGCGTCCATAGCCAAATATGCAACGAAATACGCCCTAGGTACTGTTCCGCGCCCACCGCACTGGTCGGGGTTTCGGTTGGTGCCTGAGCATATTGAATTTTGGGAGGACCGTAAATTCCGCCTGCATATGCGTCATGTCTATGAAAAGAATGAACAGGATGTCTGGGTAAAACGGGAGCTTTACCCATGACGGCTGACGTGCGTAACGGGCAATCCTCGAAACTTATGGTCCGGGCGGCCAATGCGGCGGTTACGGTGGCCTTTACCCTGATCCTGCTCAAGACCTGGGCCTATCATGTGAGCGGGGCGGTATCCATGCTCGGGTCTTTGATGGACAGCTTGATGGATATTCTGGCGTCCCTGATTAATCTGGTGGCCATTCGTTTTGCGGTGGCCCCGGCGGATGATGATCATCGTTTCGGCCATGGCAAGGCAGAGGCCATCGCGGGCCTTGTGCAGGCCATGGTTATTTTTCTGTCGTCCCTGTTCCTGACCGTGGAAGCCGGGAGTAAATTGCTAAATCCGGAACCTGTGACAGAGGCAGATAAGGGGATTTCCGTATTGCTGATCTCCATTGTATTGACGGTGATGTTGGTGGCCTATCAGCGTTATGTGATCCGCAAGACCGGGTCGGTGGCGATCTCGGCGGACCATGTGCATTATTCCGGCGATATTCTGATGAATTTCGGCGTGATACTGGCCTTGGTTATGAGTGAATATCTGGGCTATTATTATGCGGACCCAGTCATCGGGCTGCTGGTGGCGGGCTACCTGATTTATAACGTGCGGCAAATTGCGCGGAATTCCATTGATATGCTCATGGACCGGGAAATGGATGAATCTGACAAGGCCAAAATTGTCAGCCTTATTCGCGCCCATAAGCATGTACGGGGTATCCATGACATGAAAACCCGCAAGTCGGGCCTTAATATTTTTATTCAGTTTCATCTGGAACTGGACGGCGATATTACCCTGAGTGAGGCCCATCATATCTCTGATGATGTGGAGGCCGAAATCATGGCCGAATATCCCGAAGCCGAAGTCCTGATCCATGCCGATCCGGAAGGCCATGTTGAGAATATATCTTTCAAGGAATAGCGCATGATAACAGTCTACGGCATTAAAAACTGCGATACCGTCAGGAAAGCACTCAAATGGCTGGAGGCGCGCGGGGCGGCGCATCAATTTCATGATTTTCGTAAAGACGGGCTTGCGCGAGATCAACTGGAAAGCTGGGTCGCGGAGTTGGGCACTGATATTTTATTGAACAAGCGCGGCACCACATGGCGCAAATTGCCTGACGATCAGAAGGAAAATCCGGGCGAGGCGGCGATCATTGATTTGCTCCTGACCCATCCGGCCATGATCAAACGGCCGGTGTTTGATTTTGGCGGTTTTCGGCGGGTCGGTTTTTCCAAAAGGGATCAGGCGGAAATTGCGGCTTTGCTGGACGGTGAAATCGCGTAAGCACATCTGCGTGCGCCCTCAATGATATGCTCATCACGCT
>JAADFR010000177.1 GCA_013152755.1 Alphaproteobacteria bacterium | reverse complement strand
CCCCCATGATTGCAGCCTGCGGCGGCTACGTCCCCATGATTTCCGGTCGGGGTCTTGGCCATTCAGGCGGGACATTAGATAAGATGGAAGCCATCCCCGGCTATAACGCCACCCCGGACCTGAATAAGCTGGCAGAGGTGGTCAAGACTGTGGGCTGCGCCATCATTGGCCAGACGGCGGAACTGGCCCCGGCGGACCGGGTGATCTATAGTGTGCGCGATGTGACCGCAACGGTGGAATCCGTAGCGCTGATTACTGCCTCTATCCTGTCCAAGAAAATTTCAGCCGGGCTGGATGCGCTGGTGATGGATATTAAAGTCGGCAACGGCGCCTTTATGGAAACCGATGCGCAGGCCGAGGAACTGGCCACTTCCATCATCAATACGGCGCGGGAAAGCGGGGTGCCGACCCATGCTATATTGACCTCTATGGATGAGGTTCTGGGCCGCTCGGCGGGCAATGCGCTGGAAGTCATGGAAACGCTGGATTATTTAAGTGGCCACAGCCGTGACCCCCGGCTTCATGAGGTGGTCATTGCCCTGACTTCTGAAATGCTGATCCTGACCAAGCTGGCGGCAGATCACGGGGAAGCTGAACAGAAATTAAATGCTGTGCTGGATAACGGCAAGGCTCTGGAGGTTTTCGCCAAGATGGTTTCCGCTCTGGGCGGACCTGCTGACTTTGTGGAAAAACCGGATCTCTATCTGGCCAAAGCCCCGGTGATCAAACCTGTCTTTGCCCCGTCTTCCGGCTATATCTCCGCCATTCATGTACGTGATGTGGGCAACAGCATTATCAAGCTGGGCGGCGGACGGTCTGTGCCGGGGCAGGAACTTGATATGGCCGTGGGCTACGCGCAGGTTGCCCGTCTCGGGGAATATGTTGATAGCGACAAACCGCTGGCCATGATCCATGCCCGCACTGAAGAGGACGCGGAACAGGCCATTACTGATATACAAAGTTGTTATACGCTGTCAGATAATCCGCAGGACGCCCCGCCCCTCATCCGTAAACTTATGACATGAAGCTAATTTTTTTACCATATGGACAAATTTTTAGAAAAATAGTAGTATGTTCCTGAATGGAGAGTAAAAATTGCGCGCAATAATAGTTGTATTGGACTCATTCGGCCTTGGGGCCAGCGATGATGCGCCCCTGTTCGGGGATCAGGGGGCGGATACCTTTGGCCATATTGCCGAGCAATGCGCCTTGGGACGCGCTGACAAGCCGGGCCTGCGGTCTGGGCCATTAGACATTCCAAACCTGATGACGCTGGGCCTTGGCCTTGCCGCCGAACACTCCACGGGCCATGCGCTCAAAGTTACAAAAGCTGAAAAAATTACCGGAAAATACGGGTTCGCCGCCGAATTAAGCAAGGGCAAGGACACCCCCAGCGGCCATTGGGAAATGGCCGGGGTTCCGGTGACCTTTGACTGGGGTTATTTTTCCCTCGAAAGCCCGAGCTTCCCTGAGAGTTTGATCACTGATTTGGTGACCCAATGTGACCTGCCGGGTATATTGGGAAACTGCCATGCCTCCGGCACCACGATCCTTGACCAGTTGGGCGAGGAGCATATCCGCACGAACAAGCCCATTGTCTATACCTCCTCGGACTCCGTTTTTCAGATTGCCGCCCATGAGGAACATTTCGGGCTGGACCGCCTGTATGACATATGTGATGTGGCCCGGCGGCTAGTGGATGATTACAATATCGGGCGGGTGATTGCCCGGCCCTTTGTGGGAGAGAAGGCGGGAGACTTTATCCGCACCGGCAACCGCCGCGACCTGTCCGTACTGCCCCCGGCCCCGACCCTTCTGGACCTTTATGCCGACAGCGGCGGTGAGGTTATATCCATTGGCAAGATCGCCGATATATTCGCCCATCAGGGCATCACTCAAAAATTTAAAGCCCACGGCAACGCCCAGATTTTTGACGTTCTAATGGATCAAATCAAAAATTCACCGGACAAGGCCATACTCTTTGCCAACCTCGTCGACTTTGACATGCTTTACGGCCATCGGCGTGATGTAGCCGGCTATGCCGCCGCGCTGGAGGAATTCGACCGGAAATTGCCTGAATTGCGCGCCGCCCTGCGGGACGATGATGTGGTTATTCTGACCGCTGATCATGGCTGCGACCCCACTTGGCCCGGATCAGACCATACCCGGGAACATGTACCGGTCATTGCCTTTGGGCCAAAGGTAAGCCCCGGCCCCATCGGGAAAAGAGAGACATTCGCGGACATTGGTGCTAGTCTGGCCAACCATCTTGGCCTTGCCCCACTGACCACAGGAACTTCATTTTTGTAAGAAAAAAACAGAGACAATGGCAGAACAGAAGCAACAGATTTTGACCAACAGCTTTCCACGGGTGACAGGCTGTGACTTTCATCCTGACTGGGTTGATGAAATTAAAATCAACAAATCGGCAGTGGACCGGCGTATTTCCTCCCTCGGCGGGCGGCGTACGGTAAAAAAACAATGGCAGGCCGCCTGGCTGCTTAAAGCGGTTTCCTGCATTGACCTGACCACCCTGTCCGGGGATGACACGCCGGGGCGGGTGCGGCGGCTCTGTGCCAAGGCCCGAAATCCGGTACGGCCTGATATTCTGGAAGCCCTGGGCTTTAGCCATCACAATCTCACCACCGGCGCGGTCTGTGTCTATCATGAGATGGTTGAAACCGCCGTTGATGCCCTGAGGGGCAGCGGCATTCCGGTGGCGGCAGTATCCACAGGCTTTCCCGCCGGGCTGGCCCCGCTGGAAACACGCCTTGCGGAAATCAAAGCATCGGTGACCGCCGGAGCCGAGGAAATAGATATTGTCATCAGCCGCCGATATGTCCTGACCGGGGACTGGAAGGCCCTCTATGATGAGGTCAAGGCCTACCGCGAGGCCTGCGGTGAGGCCCATATGAAAACCATCCTTGCCACCGGACAGCTGGGGTCGATCACCAAGGTGGCGAAAGCGTCCATGGTCTGCATGATGGCGGGAGCTGATTTTATCAAGACCTCTACGGGGATGGAGAGCGTCAATGCGACCCTGCCGGTCAGTCTGGTGATGATCCGCATGATCCGGGAATTTTATCACAAGACCGGACAGATGGTCGGCTATAAACCGGCGGGCGGCATTGGCACCGCAAAGCTGGCCCTGAGCTATCTGTTTCTGATCAAGGAGGAGTTGGGCGATGACTGGCTTGATCCTCATTTATTCCGTTTCGGCGCCTCCAGCCTGCTGGGGGATATTGAACGCCAGCTTGAACATTTTGTAACAGGCCGCTATTCTGCGGCTAACCGCCATCCTATGGGTTAGGATTATTTATGAACATTCCAGAAATATTTCAAACAATGTCTTACGGTCCTGCACCAGAACAATCCATGTCCATGAGTGGCTGAAAAACCACGCGGACGGCTTTAAACTTTTCATTGGCGGCAAATGGGTCAGCGCGAACTCATCGACGACTTTTATCGATAGCCATAACCCGGCAACCGGGGCCTATCTGGCCAAATTCACCGCGGCGGGCGAGGACGATGTGGATGCGGCAGTCAAAGCCGCCGCCAAAGCCTTTCCCAAATGGTCAAAACTGGCCGGTTTCGAGCGGGCGAAATATCTTTATGCCATAGCGCGGCTGATACAGAAGACATCCCGTTTCATATCGGTTCTGGAAACATTGGATAACGGCAAGCCGATCCGCGAAAGCCGGGATATTGATATTCCCCTCGTTGCCCGTCATTTCTATCACCATGCGGGCTGGGCGCAATTGATGGATCAGGAATTACCCGATCAGGAACCGCTGGGCGTGGTGGGACAGATCATTCCGTGGAATTTCCCCCTGCTGATGATGGCGTGGAAGATCGCCCCGGCCATTGCGGCGGGCAATTGCGTGGTTCTGAAACCCGCAGAATACACCAGCCTGACCGCGCTGTATTTTGCGGAACTATGTGCCGAGGCCGGATTACCGCCGGGGGTGGTCAATATCGTCACCGGCAAGGGCGATACCGGCGCTCATATTGTTAATCATCCGGATATTGCCAAAATCGCCTTCACCGGTTCCACTGGCGTTGGCCGTTACATACGCGAAGCCACGGCGGGGTCAGGCAAGAAGCTGACCCTTGAGCTTGGCGGAAAATCACCGTTCATCGTGTTCGAAGATGCGGATATTGACGGTGCGGTTGAGGGTTTAGTTGATGCTATCTGGTTCAATCAGGGGCAGGTCTGCTGTGCAGGCTCCCGGCTTCTGGTCGAAGAAGGCATCGCGGAACGATTACTTGAGAAGGTTAAAACCCGCCTTAATAAATTCCGGCTTGGCAATCCATTGGATAAAACCGTGGATATGGGGGCTATCGTTGACCCCATTCAACTGGAGCGCATCACCGCACTGGTGAATAAGGGCGTGGAAGAAGGGGCCGAGGTCTGGCAACCGGAAGTACCCTGCCCCACCGAAGGCTGTTTTTACCCGCCGACCCTGATCACCAATGTAAGCCCGAGCAATATTGTGGTGCGTGAAGAAATTTTTGGCCCTGTGCTGACGGTTATGACCTTCCGCACCCTGAAGGAGGCCGCGGATCTGGCCAATAACACCCGGTTCGGGCTGGCGTCCAGCGTCTGGTCGGAAAATATCAACCGGGCTTTGGAAATCTCCGGCATGATCAAGGCCGGGGTGGTCTGGGTCAATTGCACCAATCAGTTTGACGCGGCCTGTGGCTTTGGCGGCTACCGTGAAAGCGGCTTTGGCCGTGAGGGCGGCAAAGAAGGCATGTATGAATATCTGAAAACATCCGGCGAATGGAAAACGGAAAAAGGCAATCTGGTCGCAAGTCCCAAGCCTGCCCCGCAAAGTGCTGCCAGCTCTGGTATTGACCAAACCGCCAAAAACTATGTGGGGGGCAAACAGGCCCGGCCTGACGGGGGCAATACCCGCATTATCCTGAGCCATGATGGCAAGATTGCCGGCAGAGTGGGCGACGGCAACCGCAAGGACATCCGCAATGCCGTTGAGGCCGCTTTTAAAAATCCCGGCTGGTCATCGGCCACGGCCCACGGACGGGCGCAGGTGATTTATTATCTGGCAGAAAACCTGAGCTATCGGGAAGACGAAATCATTACCCGGCTTACAAGCCTGACCGGGGCCAGCAAAAAAGCCGCCAAGGCCGAATTTGACAAGTCGGTCAGTCGCCTGTTCAGCGCCGCCGCATGGGCCGATAAATATGATGGTCTGGTGCATACGCCGCCGGTCAATAATGTGGCCCTCGCGGTTAATGAGCCGATCGGCATCATGGGCATAGTCTGCCCCGATGTGATGCCTCTGCTGTCCTTTATCTCCCTGATGGCCCCGGCCATTGCCATGGGCAACCGGACAATCATTATTCCATCCGAGCGCTATCCGTTGCTGGCAACAGATTTCTATCAGATACTTGAAACATCGGATGTTCCCGCCGGGGCGGTGAATATCGTCACTGGCGCGCGGGATGTTCTGGCAGAGGTATTAGCCCAGCATGATCAGTTGGACGCCATCTGGTACCATGGTTCCAAAGAGGGCAGCCAGATGGTGGAGAAATTAAGCGCCGCCAACCTGAAACGTACCTGGGTCAATGATGGCCGGGCGCGGGACTGGATGTCGGCCCACGGCGAAGGCCGCCGGTTCCTGAGGGAGGCAACCGAGGTCAAGAATATCTGGTTGCCTTACGGCGACTAACCTGCTTTAAACGAAGAAAGACCGTCCAGAAGGGCACTCTGGAGGATATAAAAAAAGGGAGAGGAGTAAGCATTATGCTTATCAGTATAGTGGGGATTATTGTTTTGTTGGGCTTGGCATTTCTATTGTCGGGCGATAAAAAAAATATCAATTTACGGGTCGTGGGCAGTGCATTTGCCCTCCAATTAGCGGTCGCGGCCTTTGTTCTGGTGGTGCCTGTGGGCAAGGACATCCTGACGGGCATGTCAAACGGCGTCAATCAAGTGATCAATTATGCCTATGTGGGGATAAATTTCATCTTTGGCAATCTGGCTAATACAAGCAATCTGGGCTTTATCTTTATGGTACAGGTCCTGCCTATCATCGTTTTTGCGGCATCATTAATGGCGGTGCTTTATCACCTGCATATCATGCAATGGGTGGTCAAGATCTTTGGCGGTGCGTTGCATAAGCTCATTGGCACCAAACGGGTCGAATCGCTCTGTGCGGCGGCCAATATCTTTTTGGGTCAGACCGAAGCACCGCTGGTTATCAAACCCTACCTGAGCAAAATAAGTGACGCCCAGTTTTTTACCGTGATGGTCACGGGACTGGCTTCTATCTCGGGGACTATTCTTGCCGGATATGCGGCCCTTGGCGTTAATATGGATTATCTGATTGCCGCGAGCTTTATGGCGGCCCCCGGCGGTCTTTTGATGGCAAAAATCATCATGCCCGACCCGGAACCAGATGCCTCAGACGCGCATCTTTTGGAAGTAGACAGTTTTGATGAAGGCGAAAAACCGGCCAATGTAATCGAAGCCGCCGCCAACGGAGCCGCAGACGGCCTGAAACTGGCGGCCAATATCGGGGCTATGCTGCTGGCTTTCGTGGCTTTGATCGCCATGCTGAACGGTATGCTGGGCGGTATCGGGGGCTGGTTCGGGTATGGTGACCTGACTTTTAATATGATTTTAGGCAAGATATTTGCGCCGCTGATGTATGTGCTCGGCATTCCATGGGCCGAGGCCGATGTGGCGGGCAACTTAATTGGCACGAAACTTATACTTAATGAGTTTGTTGCCTATGTGGAGCTTTTCAAGATTCCCGAAGGCACCTTAAGCCCCCATTCGATCATGGTGGTGACTTTTGCCCTGTGTGGTTTTGCTAATTTAAGTTCCATAGCGATTCTCATGGGTGGATTCGGTGTTCTGGTGCCGGAACGTCGCCATCTGATCGCCAAATGGGGCCTGAAAGCTGTGGCCGCCGGCTCCTTATCCAACCTGATGAGCGCGGCCCTGGCCAGCCTGATGATGGGATGGGGATAGAATAGATTTTCATTTAACATATAAAAAAAATGCTTTGGTCATTTCAGGCAACAACAATCCTGCCTAATGCATTGATTTTACACATTTTACAATAGTTTAAAAGATTAGTCATAATAGTGTAATGCCGCCGGAATATGACTTGTTCAGGGTCATATATTTTGAGCCTACTTATTTTACGCAAACAGAGATTATTCTTGTGAAAAAAATATATTGAATAACGGAGTCGTTATTTGGAATATAAAATTTGACTTCTTGGTAAAAATATTTAAAGTTTATCAATGACATATTGAGTCATGTTACGTGCAGTCCATGACAGAAAACAAGAAATAGTCAGCCTATCACTACTGGAAACCAACCCAATCCGAAAGGGAGAGAAAATGAACAGTTTAAAATCCAACATAAAAGGCCTGATGATGAGCTCCGCGCTTAAATCCTGTCTTCTAAATACCACGACGGCGACGGCAATCGCCTTGGCATCCATCACCACCTTTGCCATTCAGGCAGAAGCACAGGTTACGACATCCGCCATTAAAGGTACCGTGACAGCTGGCGGTGCGCCAGTCGCAGGGGCTAAGGTTGTTGTCATACACACCCCCTCCGGCAGTAAAAAAACCCTGACAACAAATAAAGATGGCTCATATGGCGTAAGTGGTCTTCGTGTTGGCGGCCCTTATAGCGTTACAGTAACATCTGACATGGGTAGCGGCGTTGTTAACAATGTATATCTGACATTGGGTAGCACATCATCTATTCCATTAGTCGTAACGGCAGATACAACTGCATTCGAAGAAATCGTTGTTACAGGACAGGCCTTGACCTCTGGTGTCAGAATGGGAGCTGGGTCTTCACTTGATGAAGAAACGATGGCCGGAATTCCCGCTACCGGACGTGACTTCTCTGATTATGTAAAACTTAACCCGATGATCAGCATTGACCCTACCGACAATCTGGTTTCTATCAGTGTTGCAGGCACCAATAACCGCTTTAACAGTCTGACCATTGACGGTGTGTCCCAAAATGATGACTTTGGTCTGAATGCCAACGGTCAGCCGGGACAGCGCAATACTATTTCAATGGATGTAATTGAACAGATCAGCGTGAATATCGCGCCGTTTGATGTGCAATATAACGGTTTCCAGGGTGCCAACCTGAACGTAGTAACCAAATCCGGGACTAATGAATTTCACGGTTCTGTCTATGGCTTCCTGCGCAATGATAGCCTGACCGGCAGTAGCAGCACCGACAGAGATGGTGTGACACGAGATAATCTGGTTTCTGACTTTAGCGAAAAAACATGGGGGGCAACTCTCGGCGGACCGATCATCAAAGACAAGTTATTCTTTATGGCCGGATATGAAAAATTCAGTTCGTCCACCCCGCTGACAACCGGACCCGCAGGCAGCAGCTTTGGCCGGGTCATAAATGGCATTTCTCAAGCCCAGCTTGACCGCGCCGCTGACATTGCCCAAAATGTATATGGCTTTGATGCAGGCCGGTTTGGCGACTTTAGCAGCCTGAAAGAAAAAGATCGTAAAATCTTTGCCAAACTTGACTGGAACATCAACGAAGACCATCGGGCCTCTTTTGCCTACCAAAACACAAAGGGCAACAAAATCTTTGTCCGGAATACTTTTTCAGCATTTTTCGGCAATGCCATTTCATTACCTTCTGCGTGGTATGACAAGATTGAAGAAATCGAAACCTACTCCTTGCAGGTTTTTTCTGACTGGAGCGAGAATTTCTCCACAGAATTGAAAGTCAGTAAAAAGAATCAGGTAACGCAACAAAATCCTTTATTTGGCGGTGATTTCGCCCAGGTGGAAATTGAGCTTGATAGCAATAACAGTATTTTTCTGGGGCCTGATCAATTCCGTCATGCCAACTTTCTGAAGAACAATGCCTGGGGCGCAAAATTTAAAGCGACCTATGTTGCCGGTGATCATGAAATTTCCGCCGGGGTAGAATTTGACAAATTTGACGTCTTCAACCTATTCGTAGCAGGTAGTGAAGGTATCTATACTTTCCTTGGTCTGGATAATTTTGAGGCTAGGATAGCTGATGATTTCTCTTACACCAATGCCTTTACTAATAACGAGAATGATGGCGGTGCTCAATTCTCTACTAAACAACTGACCTTCTATCTTCAGGATGTCTGGACCGTTAACGAAAAATTGGATATCCAATTCGGTCTGCGGTATGAACGCTTTAGTACCGGTGACAAACCGGCCTTAAACCAGAATTTCTTTAATAAGTATGGTTTTGGTAATGACGCGACACTGGATGGGCGGGATATATTCCTGCCGCGTTTCGGCTTTAACTATGCCTGGGATGAAAGAACCACAATCCGTGGTGGCGTTGGCCTCTTTAGTGGTGGTAGCCCCAATGTGTGGATTTCAAACAATTATACCAATGACGGACAGACTATTGTGCGGTTCGATGAGCGTGCAAGAGACTCCAATGGTGATTTAATTGTTGATCCATCTGTTTACCTGACCAATGTCAATGGCTTTGATATTCCACAAGCTGTTCAGGATACTTTGCAGGCAGGGAATGGACCGGTTAATTATCTTAACCCTAACTTCAAATTACCATCAAGCTGGAAAATCAATATTGCCGTCGAACATGATTTCGATTTTGGGGAAACACTTGGTGATGGTTACCTTGTGACGGCAGAAGCTCTGATCACCACAATAGAAAATGCCACCAACTGGGAAGAGCTTCGTGCGGGAACGCAGATTGGGACGGCACCCGATGGCCGGCCTATATACAATCGGCAAAGTCGTGGGTCCTATGATCTGGGCCTGATAAACGACACACGGGGCGGCGCAGAGGTATTCACGTTGTCACTGCAAAAAGAATATGACAGTGGTGTCAGCTTTATGGCGGCCTATACCAATACAAGCGCACGTGAAGTTAATCCGGGAACCAGTTCTACGGCAACCTCGAACTTTGGTAAGGTCGGTGTTTCTGACCGCAACAACTTTAACCTTGCCACCTCCGTATTCCAGAACAAGCATCGTATCATTGTGAACCTGAATTATGTCACAGAATTTATTGATGATTATAAAACGCGCTTTGGCATGTTCTTCGAAAGCCGGTCTGGACGTCCATTCAGCTATACCTACGATCAGGCAAGCAGTAGCCGTGATCACCCATTTGGTGGTGGTGCCGAGTTTGAACGCCGGGACCGTCAGTTGATTTATGTGCCAACGGCAGGTGATGCGCTGATGTGTTATGATATGTGTTCCTATGAAGACAATCGTGGACGTACGCAAGAGGTTGATTCCACGAGAGTTGGCCAGCTTTCATCTCACGGCAATACTATTAAAGCTCCCGTCGTTACCGAGGCCGAATTCCTCGCTTTCTTGTCAGAAACCGGCCTTGATAAATATGCGGGCAGCATTGCCCCGCGCAACAGTCAACGTAACCCTTGGTACACAACAGTTGATTTCCGTTTTACTCAGGAAATTCCGGGGATCATGGAAGGTCACAAGGGTCTGTTTACCTTTGATATTACCAACCTGACCAACCTGTTGAATAATAAATGGGGACGTTTGGAGCAGACTGGCTTCCCAGGTCTTGAAAGAATTGGCCGGATTAACATCACAGATGATAATCGCTATGTCTTCGAAAGATTCTCACCAAACACCAACCCTGCCCGTCTCTTTGAACTGGCATCCGTGTGGAAAATTCGTCTTGGTGTGAAATACGAATTCTAAGACCAAATAAAATTCAAATAAAAAGGGTGGCCCTCGGGCCACCCTTTTTTAATGTCTACTGTAACATTCTCAGTCCGCAAATATCTCATTCAATACACCGGCAAGACGTATGCCGCCAATAAGAAGTTGCTTGCGGATTACCGGACGGTATTTATAGACATAACCCCATGAAAAATCCCGGTCCCCCACATTATAAACAATTTCCCGCATGGCCAGACCCTCATGAACCCAGTCAATAGGCGTTGCATTCTGATAGGCCTTTATGTCTTCTGAGGTGGCCTTGTCCAGAAAGTTAGACCATTCGGTGAAAGACAGCTTTTCCTTATCCACCAGAAAAATATCCCATACCGCATGAAGGTTGGTTACCTCATCGAACCACATGACCTTGACCCGGTTGCCGCCCTGATCACTGGCATGACCAAAATGCATGGGCTGATGCATGTCACCCATAATATGCACGAGGAACTTAAGGGCATGTTCTTTTTCGGCACGCGTTGCTTCTTTTGATTTCAAGGTGGCGGTAAATTCCTCATAGGCCCTCAGAATATCCCCCGCAGGATTCCTTTCAGTATTTTCAAAAGTCTGCCCCTCTGGTACATTAAGGTAATGAAAAACATTGGCCGCCCGCCAATATTCATCGGGGTTGGATTTCATCTCATCGGCCCAGTTAGCAACCTCTGCCAATGACTGATTACCGAGTATTTCCCGGACATGCCGCCGGGCCGCATCGCTTAAATGGCGCTCGGCAAGTTCCCCCACCACCCGATGCCCGGTCTTCTCATAGGCAAAAGCGGATTGCACCGCCACCAGATTAAAAACAACAAACAAACTGAGCAAAAAACGCATAGATTCCTCCTGAATAGTAGCTTATATTGGTATCAAGTTAAAATTTGACTTTTTGGTAAAAAAAGTCTAATTAGAGCATGTTAACATCAAAAGAACAGTATGTCTTTATGAGATCAATAATACGGATAATGGTGTTGCATGAGATATATATTAATGCATAGGGAAAGAAAATGAGCAATCTGAAATCCAATATGAAAGGCATGTTGATGGGCACAATGCTCAGAAAATCCTTTCTGAATACATCTACGGCAATGGCTATTGCTCTTGCCTCCACCACTTTATTCTCCATTCAGGCCGAAGCACAGAATACAACATCGGTTCTGCGCGTTCGTGTTATTGATGCCGCCGGTATTGATATGCCTAACATGTCAGTTACGATCCTTCATGTACCTACGGGACGAACATTTGACCGGAAAACCAACAGCGCCGGCGTTCTGGTGGCCAAGGGCCTTCCCATTGGCGGACCTTATATTGTCCGGCTGACCGATGAAAGCCGCGTCATGAAAGACGCTCCAAAATCCATTGACAATATTCAACTGGAGCTGGGTCAGGCTGAATCTGTAACCCTTCTGGCTAATCGCGGCGGGAATAATGAGCTTACGCTCGAAGAAATTGTCGTAACAAGCCAACGGGTGCTGACCGCCCTTCGCACCGGCGCAGGACGCGATTTCAATCGGGATACGATAGAAGGCATTGCCTCTATCTCTCGCGATTTCATCAGCGTATTGGAAACAGACTCAAAAATTCTGGTTGACCCAAGCGTCCCACGTGGCCCTGCCGTATCCATTGCCGGGGCGAACTTTCGCTTTAACAGTGTGACCATTGACGGGATAGCTCAGAATGATAATTTCGGCCTGTCCAAGAACGCGTCCGCAACCCAGAGAACGCCGATTTCCATTGATGCCATTCAGGCCATTAATGTTAATGTTGCGCCATTTGATGTGACCTTCGGTAACTTCCTGGGCGGCAATATTAATATTGTCACAAAATCCGGCACCAACGAATTTCACGGTAGTGCATATGGTTTCTTTACCAATGACAGCCTGACCGGCAACAAGAGCCAGGGGCAGGATCTTGCCATTGGTAATTTTGATGAGAAAACATACGGTGCCACCCTCGGCGGTCCCATTATCGAGGACAAACTGTTTTTCTTCGTCAACTATGAAAAGTTTGAGACCACCGTCCCGGCTAATGCCCAGAGTATCGGAAATATTCAAGGCGTGACCCAAGGTGATGTGGATCGGGCCATTTCAATTCTGAAAAATGAATATGGTTTTGATCCCGGCAAATTTGCCGCCACAGACAAGGACAAGGATGAAAAAATACTGGTCAAGCTGGATTGGAACATTAATGATAAACACCGGGCAACGGCGACCTATCAACGTGCCGACGGCGATGTGATCTTTGATGATTTCCCGGAGCTCGCGGCCCTGCAATCCAACCGCTATAATGTGAACGAACGACTGAACAGCTATAGCTTCCAGCTCTTTTCCGATTGGACGGATAACTTCTCCACCGAAGTAAAGCTCGGCTATAAGGGTGTTAAAAACCGGCAGGTCAGTGTTGATTCCAGCACCCCGACTTTCCAGATTTCAGCCCCCGGCGGCGGCACAATTCTTGCGGGCGGGGACCAATTCCGTCACAATAATACGCTGGATAACAGCTCGCGCATTTTCCGTCTGAAAGGCGACTATACGGTGGGCGACCACACAATCACCGGCGGTTTTGAGCAAGAACGCAATTCTGTAACCAATGTGTTCCTGCCCTTCTCTCGCGGACTTCTGAATTTCAACAGTCTGGACGATCTTGAAAATCGTAACATCGGCTTTCTGCTATTTGGCGGATCAAATACAGGTTCCGTCGCGGATGCCACCGGCAAGTTCAGCCTAAGCACCAATTCCCTGTATCTTCAGGACGAATGGCTGGTTACCGATGAATTGACCGTGAAATTCGGCGTACGCTATGACTGGATGAAGAACAGCGATCAAGTAACTCTGAATCAGGGCTTTGCAGACCGCAACGGCTTTGCCAATACGGAAAACCTTGATGGCAAGGACATGATCTTGCCTCGCATCGGCTTTAACTGGCAACCTACTGACCGTTTGACGGTTCGCGGTGGTGCGGGTCTGTTTGGCGGCGGTACGCCACTGATCATGCTGTCCAACAGCTATTCAGGCAATGGTGTGACCCGGACATTCGCCGGTTTCTTCGCCGGATTCTTTGGCGGGCCTTTCCCCGGATTGATCGCCGATACGGCGGCCAACCTGCCTGACGGGGATGCAGTGTCCAACAACTTCCAGCAATTCCTTGGTGCTGGCGAAGCAGAGGCGGTTGATGCGCTGTCACCTGACTTTGAACTGCTGTCCAGCTGGAAATATAATCTGGCGCTGGATTATGTTCTGGACCTGTCCAGCATGGGACTGGGTGATGACTGGCGGGTTACCCTCGAGGGTATCTATACCGATGTGAAAAACGGTTATGATATTTTTGAAGGACGCCGGCAACAAATCGGCACCGCGCCGGATGGTCGCCCAATCTATAGCAGCACCGAAGCCGGAAGCTTTAACCGGGCGGATTATATTGTCCGCAACACAAGTGAGGGCAGCAGCACGATCTTATCCTTTGATGTGGCCAAAAGCTTTGATACGGATTACGGTTATTTCACCGCAACATTCGGCTATACCTATCAGGATGTAAATGATGTCCGGTCCTACAATCGGTTCGTGGGCTTTGAAACATATGCCTTTGATCCACAACGTGATCTCAATAACCCGGATGTCTCCACATCCAGTTTTGAAATTCCAAACCGGATCACAGCGACCCTCAACTGGGAAAAAGAGGTATTTGGTGATAATCTGACCAGACTGGGCCTTGTCTACACAGGCCGAAGCGGCAGAAATTTCAGCTATATCTTTGACGGACCTTCCGCATTTGGAGCCCCTCTGCCTTTCGGTGGGAATGACCTTGCGGATAAATCCAGCACCGACAATCCCGGACCGAACCTGTTCTATGTTCCTACCGGGTTGACCGATCCGCTTGTTACTGGTGATCCGGCCTTCTTGGCGAGCCTTGATCAGACCATCACCAATGACAACTGCCTGTCACAGTTTCGGGGCGGCGTAATTCCCCGGAACTCCTGTAGAACAGGTTGGGTGAACCGGGTTAACTTGCGGTTCTCTCAGGAAATTGAGATTGTTTCTGGCCACAAGATTGAGCTCATCCTCGACATTGAGAACCTTGGCAATCTGATCAACAGTAATTGGGGTCGTCTGGATACCATCTTTGAGCCATCAAATATACCGCTGGCCAATATGCAAATTACGCCGGATGGGTCACAGTTTAACCTGAGTGCGCCAACCTCACCAACGGCAACAGCGGCCAATCCGAACATTGCCCGCCTGCCTTCTGTATATCGGATACAGTTTGGCCTTCGTTACCGTTTCTAGGAACGTATGAGATCAACAGAAAAGGGCGGCCTCACAGCCGCCCTTTTTTTATGCAGAAAGCCGTGGCTTAAGCCATAGTTGGGTGAGCTACCTAAATTTGTCATGCGGAACTTGTTTCAGCATCCATCTGTCCACCATCTAGTTATTGGAAACATGGACCCTGAAGCAAGTTGAGGGTGACTATATGAAGGCAATTTCGTTAGGCGTTTGTAATATTGCGCAGAGCAGGCCTAAGCCATAGGACCACAGGTTAACCCGTTGGTGTCTATAAATCGCTTAGCGTTTAACCGCCGTGGGTGCATTCGCCGCCGCGATCTTTTCCAGTGCCTTGAACATGGGCTGGAAGGCCGGACGTTTGACATAACGGCCTGTCCCCTTCTCCGCCATAAGCTCACCATCCTTATAGCGCAATATGCCGCCGCTGATGGTGTGGGAGGCAAGGCCCGTCACTTCCCGGCCCTCAAAGATATTGAAATCCACATTCTGCTTGTGGGTTTTGGCCGAAATTGTCTTGCGCGCCGCCGGGTCCCAGACCACGATGTCCGCATCGGCACCTGCGCGCACCGCCCCCTTACGGGGATAGATATTGAAAATCTTTGCCGTATTTGTGCTGGTGACAGCAACAAATTCCTGCTGGGTCAGCTTGCCGGTCCCCACACCATAAGTCCAGAGAATGGAAAGCCTGTCCTCTACCCCGCCTGTCCCGTTGGGAATCAAGGTGAAATCATCCTTGCCCGCCGCCTTCTGGTCGGCACAGAAACAGCAATGATCAGTGGCCGTGGTTTGCAGGCTGCCCGATTGCAGACCTTTCCACAGGGCCGCCTGATGCTCTTTCGAACGGAAAGGCGGCGACATCACATGAGCCGCCGCTGTCTCAAAATCAGGATGGCGATAAACACTGTCATCGATCAGCAAATGCCCGGCCAAAGCCTCACCAAATACCCGCTGACCATTCCCCCGCGCCCGAATGATCTCATCAAGAGCATCCTTGGTGGATACATGCACCAGATAAAGCGGCACGCCAATGACCTCGGCCAGGCGAATGGCCCGGTTGGCGGCTTCGCCCTCTGCGGCAGGGGGCCGGGACAGGGGATGAGCTTCCGGGCCGCTCATGCCCATGGCCAATAATTTCTGTTGCAACTGAAAGACCATCTCGCCATTTTCCGCATGGACCGTCGGCATGGCTCCCAATTCCAAGGCGCGGGTAAAGCTATTATAGAGGATTTCATCATCGGCCATGATGGCCCCCTTATAGGCCATGAAATGCTTAAAGCTGTTAACGCCCTCCTCAGTCACCAACGTCCCCATATCCCGGCCCACGCTGTCATCCCACCAAGTAACGGCCACATGAAAGCTGTAATCGGCGCAAGATTTCTCCGCCCAGCCACGCCATGTCTGATAGGCCTCCATCAAGGGTTGCTGAGGGTCAGGGATGACAAAATCAATGATCATAGTGGTCCCGCCTGCAAGGCCCGCCGCTGTGCCGGTATAGAAATCCTCTGACGCCACGGTCCCCATGAAAGGCAATTGCATATGGGTGTGCGGGTCGATGCCGCCGGGCATAACATATTGGCCGCCCGCCTCAATGATCTCTGCATCAGACGGCACATCCAAATCAAGCCCCACGGCCTTAATCACGCCGTCCTCCATATAGACAACATCGGCGCGTTCGCTCGCGTCCGCATTGATAACCGTACCACCACGAATAAGAAGGGACATGGATTTTTCCTTTATTGTTTTCCGGATTTTTTTCCGGCAAAGATCAGATAAAGCCCGCCCGCTACAATAACACCAACGAACCATGCGTAACTATACAGCGTATCAAAGATTTCGGGAACTGTTTCTATCATGCCCGCCGCATGAAGGAACCCGGGCAGATTGGGCAGAACCCCGATGATCATCGCAAACAGCCCCGCCATATTCCAGCCCTTATGCGCCCCGTAAATGCCGTCATGGCGGAACAAGTCATCCACCTTCAGGTCGCATTTTCTGAGCAGGAAATAGTCGGCAATCAATATCCCCGCGATGGGACCAAGCAGGGCCGAATAGCCAATCAACCATGTGAACAGATAGCCGCCGGAACTTTCCAGCAGCTTCCACGGGAAAATGGCAATCCCGACCCCGGCGGTAATATAACCGCCCATTTTAAAGCTTATTTTCTGAGGGTTCAGATTAGAAAAACCGTAGGCCGGCGCCACCACATTGGCCGCAAGGTTGGTGGTCAGGGTCGCCACAATCAAGGCCGCCAGCGCCACCACAACGCCCATGCCGCCCATACGCCCGGCCAGCTCCACCGGATCCCATATGGCCTCGCCATAAATAGTGACCGTGGCCGATGTGACCGCCACCCCGATAAAGGCAAACAAGGCCATAGGCAGGGGCAGGCCGATCATTTGGCCAATAATCTGATCTTTCTGGCTCTTGGCGAACCGGGTGAAATCGGGGATGTTGAGCGCCACCGTGGCCCAGAAACCAACCATAGCCGTCAGCCCCGCAATGAAGGTACCCATAAACTGGCCCTCCTTCGCGCCGCCGGGACCAAAGGCCGACGGGGTAGACAGCATGACCCCGAAACCACCCGCCTGCACATAGGCCCAGGCCAGCAGAGCAAGACCCATCAGGATCAAAAAAGGCGCGGCATAAGTTTCCAGCCAGCGAATAGATTCCGTCCCGTTCCTGATGAAAAACAAATGGATGGCCCAAAAGCCGAGAAAGCTCAGAAATTGGCTGATGTCAATGCCCAGAAACGGCAGGGGTGCGCCTTGGAAGGCATTGTCCGACAGGCCGTTAAGGATCACATAAATGGCAGAACCACCGACCCACGTCTGTATGCCGAACCAGCCGCAGGCCACTAGCCCCCGGGCCAGTGCCGGAATACGCGCCCCTCTGGTGCCAAAGGCCGAGCGTAGCAACACCGGAAAAGGCACCCCGTATTTAGCCCCCGCATGACCGATCAGGATCATGGGCGCCAAAACAATCAAATTACCCAGCAAGACCGTAAAAACCGCCTGTCCCCATGACATGCCCTCGGCAATCAATCCGGCGGATAACATATAGGTCGGCACGCATACCACCATAGCCACCCAAAGGGCGGCATAGGCCTTCCAGTCCCAAGTCCTTGTGGCCGCCGTTGTCGGGGCCAGATCGCTGTTCCACAGGTCTGCGTCGTAATCTTTCATCTAGGCCTCACATATTTTATATCATTCCACGCGGGTCAGGGGACCATAGGTTTCCGGTCTGCGGTCTCGGAAGAACTGCCATTTGTTGCGCACTTCCTGCACCATGCCCATATCCATGTCATGGATGATCAGCTCGTCCTTGTCCCGGCTGGCCTCTTTCTCAATCTGGCCGCGCGGATTAACGAAATAGCTCTGACCGTAAAATTCGCCGATGTCCCACGGCTGCTCGCGGCCAACCCGGTTGATGGCCCCGATCCAGCAGCCATTGGCGGCGGCGGAGGCGGGCTGTTCCAACTTCCAGAGATATTCCGACAGTCCGGCCACGGTAGCGGACGGATTAACAATATATTCCGCCCCGTTCAGGGCCAGCGCACGCCAGCCTTCGGGGAAATGACGGTCATAGCAGATGTAAACACCCAGCTTGCAATAGCGGGTCTGAAACACCGGCCAATCTGACGCGCCGGGTTTAAAGAAAAACTTCTCCCAGAAGCCGCTGACCTGCGGGATATGGGTCTTGCGGTATTTGCCGAGATATGACCCATCCGCATCGATCACGGCAGCGGTGTTATAATAGATGCCCGTCACATCATCGCGCTCATATATGGGCACCACGATAACCATTTCATATTTGGCGGCATAATCCTGCATCAATTGGGTGGTCGGGCCGTTTGGAATAGGCTCCGCACTGTCATACCATTTCTCGTCCTGACTGGGGCAGAAATAAGGCTGGGTGAAGACCTCCTGAAAACATAAAACCTGTACCCCGGCCTCCCCGGCCTGTTCAATCAGAGGGATGTGGGCTTCGATCATGGCCTGACGGATGGTTTCCGGGTCATTATCGGTTGAGGACTTAAGGGCCATCTGTATCAGGCCGCCGCGTAAAGTATTTGTTTTCGGAGAAGTCATATGATTATCCCATGCTTGGAAAAGTAAATTCGGCGCCGGACCGGATGCCCGTGGGCCAG
>JAADFR010000176.1 GCA_013152755.1 Alphaproteobacteria bacterium | reverse complement strand
AATGCATTGTTTTTAATGTAATAAAAATATTAAATATATTTATAAAAGAATGTTTTTTTAAAATTCTACCAAAAGTGTAAAAGATCCTGACTCTTTTATGATTATTTGAGTTTATTCACTGGATACAACGGCGCCTTTTGTTTGCACACCTTTGTTTTGACTGGATTTTCTTTTGTGTTTGGGGTTGTAAAAATTCCCGACTCCACATTAATTTTTTAAAAATTGACAGCGTAAACATTAAGGTGGATAATTACGACCTTTCAGAGGGTTGTCTGTTGGGTAATTAGGAGTTTATGTTTGAATAAATGGTGTTGTCCCCAAGGTAGAAAATCATACCATCATGGAAATCTTCGTGAGACCCTGGTGCAGTCTGCCTTGGAAATTTTGCAGGAGGGGACGCTGGCCGATCTCAGCTTGCGGGCCTTGGCGCGCAAAGCCGGGGTGTCCCAGACCGCACCATACCGGCATTTTGCCGATAAAGAAGCCTTGATTGCGGCCTTGAAACAGGACGGCCTTAAAAAACTGGGCGATGGCATGCAGGTCTTGATGGGTACGGTCAAAGATCCGCTGGTCCGCCTTCAGAAACTGGGTATGAGATATGTGGAATTTGCCGATAAATATCCGGCTCATTTCAAAATTATGTTTGAATATGACCTGTGTGATTATCAGAAATATGCCGAACTTCATGAGGTTTCCGATATTGGATTTCAATGCCTTCAGACGACGGTGGATGAGTGCCTCGCCTTGCCAGGCGCGCGTAAAATAGATCCGGCAGTGGCCCAGTTCACGGCCTGGTCCATGGTACACGGCTTATCTGTTCTGCTGATGAATCAATCCATGATTGAACATATGAAAGAAGGTCATTTTGTGGATCTTGGCGACAGAAATCGTATCATTGAACAAGTTACAAAATTTTTCAGCGATTCGCTGGTTGGGTAAGGAAAAACAATAGTGTCTATCTTGAAAAGAATACATAACATGCTGAACGGTGCGCCGATGGCCACGCAACCCGAAAAGGGTGATGAGACATTGGCGGCGGCGGTTCTTATGGTTGAGGTGGCGGCGGGGGACGGACAGATTTCCCGTATTGAGCGCGAGCGTATTCTGTCCCTTCTGGAAAACAGGCTGGGCCTGTCAGCAGAGGATGCGCTGGAATTATTTGTTGAGGCCATTGCCACCCACGATGAGACAAATCAAATGTTGCATTTTACCCGGAAAATAAAGGATCATTTTGACGCGGCAGGCCGCGAAAAAATTCTTGAGTTGTTGTGGGAAGTTGTCTTTGCGGACGGCGAAGAAGATGCCTATGAAAGCAACCTGTTGCGCCGGGTGGGGGGGTTGCTTTATGTACCAGACCATAAGAACGGTGAAATTCGCAAAATGGTAAAGGCCAGAGCGTAAAAATGGCCAGTTGCTGGTTATTTCTCATGCTTTAGGCGTTTTTTGGTTGTATCCTGTTTCATAGATGTTATATCCAGATTTGCGGACATGATGTAACCCCGTTCAGGGCCAGAGGAATAAGGAGAAGTCCATGACCTATTTAGTCACCGAGGCATGTATCAAATGTAAATATACAGACTGTGTTGAAGTCTGTCCGGTTGATTGTTTTTATGAAGGTGAAAACATGCTTGTCATTAATCCGGATGAATGTATTGACTGCGGCGTCTGTGAGCCGGAATGTCCCGCAGAAGCCATTCTGCCGGATACGGAAGACGGTCTGGAGAAATGGTTTGAGATCAACGAGAAATATGCGGCTGTCTGGCCAAATATTACCGAAAAAATTGATCCCCTGCCCGGGGCTGATGCGGCCCAGGATGAGAAAGACAAACTGGCATCATTGAGCGAAAAACCCGGCGCCGGCACCTGATCCTTAAAACAGCTCTTTTACGAAGGCCGCCCTGTTCGGAAAGGCTAAAAGAGGGTTATTTGGCAGACTTGTGCTATTTGTGGGTGTTTTTTATCTGAAAATATGTTATAATGTTCCTATTGTAACTTATTTGGACGTGTTTTTTTAAAGCTTTGTTTCAAATGATTAATCCCGATTGAGGGGATATTGATGCCAGATATTTATTATCTGGCATACGGCTATTTGTGCTATTTACATTCGTCAAGATGATATTGGCGGGCGTTTGGAGCTTAGGACAAATTTCTCCTCTATTGATGACTGAAATGAATTTTTTGCGGACGTTATTGTGCCGTGAAATGGCTGGAGTTGTATTTTTAAATGGTAAAAGAAAAGAAATTAGCCTTTGCTGAGGGCGAACATATTGTTTATCCAAAACATGGTGTTGGTGTTATCACAGAAATTAGCGAGCAGGAAATTTCCGGTATGAAGCTGGAGCTTTATGTGGTGCGCTTTGAAAGTGAAAAGATGACCCTCAGGGTGCCTATAAACAAGGCGGAACCGTCCGGTATGCGCGGCTTGTCAAGCCCGACCATCATGGATAAGGCCTACCATACCCTTAAAGGTCGCGCCCGGGTCAAGCGGACCATGTGGAGCCGACGCGCCCAGGAATATGAGGCAAAGATAAACTCAGGAAATCTGGTTCATCTGGCCGAAGTGGTCCGGGATCTTCATCGGGGCGGGGATCAGACCGAACAATCCTATAGTGAGCGTCAGATTTATGAATCTGCCATCAGCCGTCTGGCCCGTGAAGTGGCCGCTGTTGAAGAAATTGCGGAAAAAGACGCCATGATAAAGCTGGCAGAGGTTCTGACGGCGGCCTAAATTCTTTTACATTGTAAATATATGAAAAAAGCCTGATGTTATGCGGGCTTTTTTTGTTATGATCAGGCAATAGTCAATATTTAAACTTTGGGAAGACGTAACAGTTTATGGACTCCACTGACCTGTCAAATATGGATATGGACAAATTCGGTTGTCTGGATCTGGCCAAAAGAATTTGGGCGGTTGCCGCCATTCATGGTCAATCTTCGGCTCTGGCCGATTTGCATGCTGACCTTGTGACAAAGTTTCAGGCAGGGGACCGGCTGGTTTATCTGGGCAATTATTTTGGCCGGGAAAATACCGCCGTTGAAACGGTGAATGAACTGCTTACCATGCGCCGGAAGCTGATGGCGATGGCGGAAACATCAAAACCCGATGCCTTTGTCTACTTGCGGGGGGCGCGCGAGGAAATGCTGACCAAGCTGCTGCAATTGCAATTTGCCCCTAACCCGGGAGAGGTTATGGACTGGCTTTTGGGTCATCACCTGGGGGCGGTGCTGGAAGGCTACGGCACACAGGAGCATGTGGCCCGGGCCATATCGCGCGAAGGCACCCTGTCAATTTCCAAATGGACCAGCAGTATGCGGCGCAATATAAATATCCATTCCGGTCACGGGGCTTTTTTTAGTAACCTGCGCCGGGCGGCCTTCACCCGGGAGGGTAAGATATTATTTGTCCATGCCTCACTGGATGTCTCGCGGCCATTGACCATGCAGAAGGATAACTTCTGGTGGGATAATGGCCGTTTTGATGATATTGATGCCGCCTATTATGGCTTTTTGAGGATCGTGCGGGGCTATGATCATGCCAACCGGGGGTTGCGGCTCAATCACCCCCATACGGCGACGCTGGACGGGGGCAGTGGCCGGGGCGGCGCGTTAAATGCGGTGTGTTTTTCCCCGGAAGGTGATGTTCTGGATCACCTGTCTGTTCCGACTCCCTAAGAATTTTTTTGATACCTGTCTTAATTTTGCGACAAATGGTCGTTAATTTGAGATCAGAGTACGTTTGCCATATCGCTTTATGTAAAATCCTCCGCTATATTGGTTAGCGGAAGATATCACATATATATAACTTTGAACTACGGAACCTGTAGAGCTAAAAATAGAATGCAGGTTATAAGGATATTAAAATGAAAAGTGCCAAATATTTGGTCCTTTCCGTTTCAGTGATAGCTTTGGCCTCATGTGCCGCTGTACCAGTTACGGATAAGAATCTTCCTTTCTCTGACATTTCCACGTCTTGGAGCGCAAGCGATAAAGCATCGGCTGATGTGCAGGATGGTTGGTTGAATAATCTTCATATGGCCAGCCTGTCCGATTTTGTTGGTGAGGTTCTCAAAAACAACCCGGATTTCAGGGCGACGGCACATCGTATGGAGGCCGCCGGTTATAATGTGAGGGTAACCCGTGGAAATACTTACCCTTCATTAAACGCCAGTGTCGGGGTCAGCCGCCGGAGTATCCAAAACCCGTTTATTCCCAGCAATAATGTCTCGACAGGCTTGAATGCCCGGTGGGAGCTGGATATCTGGGGCCGTCTGGCGTCACAGACCAGTGCCTCGCAAGCCAATTACGTGGCGGCACAATATGACCTAGATGGGGCTAGGCTTTCTTTGGCTTCTCAGGTTGCTCAGGCATGGTTTGACGCCATGGAGGCTGAATCGCAAGCAGCCTTGGCCGCGAAAACGGTGGAAAGTTATGAGCGGGCCGTACGGGTCGTGGAAAAACGCTTTGCCCGGGGTTTGAGCACAGGGTTGGACCTGCGTTTGGTCATCAGTAATACGGAAGCTGCGCGCGCCACATTAAGCAGCCGGAAAAATCAGCTCAGTCAGCAGAAACGTCGCCTTGAAATTCTGGCGGGTCGTTATCCTGCGGCAACCATTATGGCATCCGGGGAGCTTCCCGATATTGGCGCAGATGTGCCAGTGGGTCTGCCGGTGAATTTACTGGAACGGCGTCCGGACCTGCAGGCGGCCAAGGCAAGACTGCTGGCGGCAGGCTATAACAGTCAGGTGGCAGGAAAATCTCTGCTGCCATCCTTTTCCATCACCGCCAGCGGTAACAACAGCAGCCAGGGATTCAGCGACATATTACAGTTGGACAATATTTTTTGGAATGTTCTTGGCAATCTAACTCAACCCATTTTTCAGGGCGGCAAGCTACGCTATACGGCCAAGGCCAGCAAGGAACAGTTCGAGGCGGAAAAACAGGTTTTCACCAAAATCCTTTTGGCCGCCTTTAAGGAAGTGGAAGATGCCCTGTCTAGTGAACGGGCGTTGCGTGAGCAGGTAGAATTCACCGCCAAGGCCGCTGAAAATGCCGTTGAGGCGGAAAGAGTGGCGCTTGATCAATATGGTCGGGGCTTGATCAAGATTTCTACTTTATTGACGTCACAACGTCAGAGCCTGGCCCAACAGAGCCAGCTTTTATCGGTCAAAAAACAATTAATCAATAACAGAATCGCTTTGCATTTGGCATTAGGCGGGGATTTTACTACAGAACAGAATAACAAGGCGCAACAAACAAGTGACCAAAATTCTGTCGCAGAAAGTGACGAAGGAACTTCATTATGATCACGGCAAAGAAAATTTTATATGTCATGTTGCCGGTACTAATAGTTGTTGTGGCCAGTGTTGCCAGTGGCATTATGGTTATGGCCAAACCAGAGCCGGAGAAAAAACCGGTTACGGAAATCGCCCGGAATATCCGTGTGGTTACCGCCCATGAAGGCCGGGTCAGTCTGTATGTGAAAACGCAAGGGACGGTAGAGGCCAAACAATCCATTAATCTGGTGCCACAGGTTTCCGGTCAGGTGGTTTATGTCGCCGATAAATTCGTTGCTGGTGGCATGTTTAAAAAGGGTGAGGTGATTCTTCGTCTGGACCCCCGTGATTACCAATATGCGGTTACCTCAACGGCGGCACGGGTTACGGAAACGCGTCAGCTCCTGATCCGGGAAAAGGCCGAGGGTGATATTGCCAGAACCGAATGGGAAGAATTGGGCCATGGGCCGGCATCTGACCTTACATTGCGCAAGCCCCAGCTCGCCGATGCACAGGCAAAGGTAAATGCCGCAGAAGCCAACCTTAAAGTAGCCCAACTTAACCTGGAACGCACCGAAATTCGCGCACCGTTCACCGGCTTGCTGACCACGAAAAATGTTGATTTGGGGCAATTCATCAGTGTGGGCACCAATGTGGGGAGATTCTTTTCCACTGATGTGCTTGAGGTACGTCTGCCCATGTCCAACAAGGACCTGGCTCAGTTTGACATTGCCGGATTGCGCAACGGAACCGTTCATCTGGCCGTCACATTGACCGGACGTTTTGCCGATCAGGAAAGCAAATGGAAGGCCGAGATCGTCCGAAGTGAAGGGCTGGTTGATACCAAAACCCGTATCATGTATGTGGTGGCGCAATTGCGCGGAGATCAGCTATTGTCCGTGGATAGGAAACTACCCATCAGTATTGGACAATTTGTGTCCGCAGAGGTCGAAGGCCATGTTTATGACACGGTATTCCAACTGCCCCGCGCCGTGCTGCGACAGGGGAATCAGGTACTCGTGGTGGACAAGGATAATAAACTGCAAACCCGCAAAGTTAATGTTGTGGAATCCAACCGGGATTATGTGGTGATTTCCGAAGGCCTGAAAGATGGTGATATTGTTTGCAAATCACAACTTGGTGTCGATGTGGATGGTCTTTTGGTCAAATATGACCTTGCTGCTGGAGAAGCCTCATGAACGGTATCATGAAATGGTTTGTCCATAACCCGGTTGCGGCCAACCTGTTGATGGTCATGTTGGTTATTGGTGGACTGGTCGGTCTGCAAAAGGTGGGCAAGGAGAGCTTTCCCAGCATCACCCCTCATCAGATCGAAGTCTCCGTTGTCTATTTGGGCGCTGGCCCGGAAGAGGTGGAAGAACGTATCATCATCCGTATTGAAGAGGCGGTCTATGACCTTGACGGGGTAAAGCGTGTCTGGGGTACTGCCCGTGAAGGCATCGGTTTTGTCACCATTGAAGGGCTGGATGATTATGACATGCAGAAGCTCTTGAATGATGTGAAGGCCCGGGTCGATTCCATCAACACTTTCCCGCGCCTGTCAGAACGGCCCAGGGTTAGCCAGCCGGTTTTTAACAATCCGGTTATGCGCGTTGCCATCGCTGCCGACCTTCCTGAGGCGGAATTAAAAGAAATGGGGCGGCGTATCCGTAATGAAATGGCGGCCCTTAAAGGTGTCGCCCGCGTGGAGCTTAACGGTATCCGGCCCTATGAAATTTCCATTGAGGTTGATGAATTTACTTTGCAGAAATACGGCTTGAGCTTTAACGATGTGGCTCAGGCCATTTCCAGATCATCCGTTAATATGCCTGCCGGCAAGGTGGACAATGAATCCGGTAATATTCAGATCATGACCCGGGGGCAAAGCTATACTGGGGCTGATTTTGAAAAAATTGTGGTATTGCGCAATGAAGACGGCACAAGGGTATTGCTCAGTGATGTGGCCAAAGTTGTGGACGGTTTTACTGAAGATAAATTCATGGCCCATATCAACCGCAAGAATGCCGTTCTGCTTAATGTGAATACCGGCGAAAACCCCAATGTGGTTGCTGTCAGCGAGGTGGTGACAAAATATGTGGAAGAAGAATTAAGACCCAGCCTGCCGGACGGCGTCGAGGCGGTCATCTGGGATGATCAGTCCGAAGGCTTTAAAAGCCGGGCAAGCACCCTGATTAATAATGGCCTTGGCGGATTGGTTCTGGTTTTCATTGGTCTGATGTTGTTTCTGACCCCGCGTCTGGCTGCCTGGGTTGTGGTGGGGATTGGGGTGTCCTTCCTTGGTACATTCATGTTCTTGCCCATGACTGGCGAGACCCTTAATATGATCGGTATGTTTGCCTTTATCCTGATTTTGGGCATCGTTGTGGATGACGCGATTATCGTCGGCGAGAATATTCACCGGGAGAACCAGCGCGGCGTCAAAGGGGAAAAAGCATCCGTCCTGGGCGTGATCAAGGTGTCAAAACCGGTGATCTTCTCGGCCCTGACCACCATGATCTTCTTCGCCCCCATGGCCATGGTGCCGGGGGAGACCCGACAGTTTACCACGGTGATTGCAGTTGTGGTCATATTGACCCTGACCTTTTCCCTTTTTGAAAGCCTGCTGATCCTGCCGGCGCATTTGCGCCACGGTGGTGAGGAAAAGCCGGGTTTGTTGGCTAGGTTTTTCACCAAAATCGGCCTGACAAGGGTGGTCGATTATTTGCGGGCGAAAGCGGACCGCCTGCTTGATGTGACCATCACCAAATATTACCGGCCATTTTTGGACAAATGTTTACGCCGCAAGGCGGTCACGTTAAGTGTTTTTGTCGGCATGTTGATTTTCGTCATCGTGGGCATTCAGATGGGGGGGCATGTTGGTTTTGCCTTTCAGCCGTCCGTACCACAGGATTTCATCCGGGCAGAATATACATTCCCCAGCGGTGTCCCCTTTAGCACGGTCAAAAAAGCGACCAGAGAGCTGGAGGATTCCGCCTATAAAGTGGTGCAGGATTTAAAGACTAAATATCCCGACGCCAAGATTTTCAAGGCAACCATGGCCTTTGCCTCCGGCCGTGGGGCCCGCGCCTTCTTTGTTCTGGAACCCGGTGAAGACCGGCCTGTTTCCACCGAGGAGATCACAAAAATGTGGCGGGAAGCCACGCCGTTTTTCCCCGACGCCAAGGAAATCAAGTTTGATAATACGTTTAATAACGACAGCCGGGGTATGCGCATACGCCTGTCGTCATCAGATTCCAAAGCCATCGAAGCGGCGGCAGAGGCCCTTAAAACCAAACTCGCCTCCTATGACGCGATCTATTATGTGACCGACACGGCGGATTCGGCACAGGCCGAAGCGGTCCTGTCCCTGATACCGAGCGCAGAAAATATGGGTATTTCCCTCAGGGATCTGGGGTTGCAGGTACGGCAGGCCTTTTACGGTGAAGAAGTACAGCGCATCCCCCGGGGTATTGACGATGTGAAAGTCATGGTCCGTTATCCCATCGAAGACCGTAAATCCTTTGACACCCTGAATAAGCTGCGGGTTCGTTCCAGCACCGGGTCCGAGGTTCCTTTCGGATCGGTGGCCAAGGTTAATTATCGCCCGGCCTATACCACCATTCGCCGCACGGACCGCTCACGCACCCTGACCATAATCGCTTCTTTCGAAGAAGGAAAACAGGCAGAAGTCGAGAAAATCAGGGAAGATCTGGATAAAAATTTCTTCCCGGACTGGGAAAAGAAATTTCGTCATGTTGATCATACATTCAGCGGCGGCGCAGAGGGGCAGCAGGAATTTATGAATTCCCTGATCACAAATTTCGCTTTCGGTCTTTTGATTATCTATATCCTGTTTGCCATTGCTTTCCGGTCCTATTTCAAGCCGTTCATTATCTTCACCGCCCTGCCCTTTGGCTATATGGGCGCGGTTCTGGGGCATTTGTTTCTGGGCATGGACATCAGTATTTTTTCCATCATGGGTATTGCGGCGGCCATGGGGGTTGTGATCAACGACAATCTTGTGCTGGTGGATTATATCTGTAGCCTGCGGGACAAGGGTTATGATGTGATACAGGCCATCGAAATATCTGCCGAGGAACGCTTCCGGCCCATATTCCTGACCTCTTTCACCACCTTTATCGGATTGCTTCCCCTGATGACGGAGACCAGCGTTCAGGCCCAGTTCCTGATCCCGACAGTGGTGTCCCTGTCTTTCGGGGTGTTGTTCGCCACGGCGGTGACCCTTATTCTGGTGCCGATTCTATATATTCTGATGTCTCGGGCGCGGGACTGGATTTATAATATTCTTGGCTGGGAATTGAAGGAGAGACTCCTCACTCCCGCCGAATGATTATTTACCGTAAATGATCAGCTTGACCCGTTGTCCCGCCCGGAGCGTGCTTTGAGGATTAAGGCCGTTCAGGACCAGAAACCGGTCCCGCCGATGATCTTCATAGGCCATATGGCGGGACAGGCTGGCGATGGTATCGCCGCGCTGAACCGTAACCACCCGGATGATCCTGCCCTTGATTTTACTGGCTTCTTTGCGAGACAGGCGATTAAAGCTGTAGGTCATGCGCATCAGACCATCATTCAGACTGCCCGCCCTGTCCTCAGGCGTTACCATCAGAAAATAATAGGCCTGTGTTTTGGAATAACGTACAGCGACAATGCGCACCTGCGCTGGTTTATTCTGTATCTTGGTGGTGGTCCAGCCGGTGATGGCCTCCATGCCGTTGAGGGTGAAATCCTCCAACCCTTGAAGCGGCGATTCCTTGACAAAGCCTTTCCAGACCGCAGAGGTCAGCTCAATCATATTGCGGCCCTTCAGGCTCTCTCCGGCAAAGATAACCACACTGCCCTCGGCGGGGCCTTGTCCTTTGGCAAAAACCGCCTCGGCACTGTTCATCAGGCGGTAATTTTCCGGCACGGTAAAGCGAAACCCCAATGATCCGTGCAGGAATGTCCGCCCCTTGATCACGCCCTGCGCCGGATCATCACCGTACGTCATGCCGTCAATGATATTCAGGTAACGATTATGGCCCGGATCGCGGCTATGTTGGGGCAGGCCGCTTTTTTGGGCGGCGGAAAAGGCCCGGGTTACCCGGTCGCGGGTGTTGGGATGGGTGGAGAAAAATTCCGGTGGCCGTTGCTGTCCTGTGCGGTTGGCAATCACGTCCTGCAGTTTGCTTTGGGCATCCAGAGAACGGAGCATATCAGCGGCCGCGTAGGGGTCAAATCCCGCCCGGGTGGAATAGCGCACGCCCAGCTGATCGGATTCATATTCATTGCTCCGGGAATAGCTTTTCAGATAAATCTGTGACCCATAGCCCAGCGCATCACTGACCCCTTTGTTTTTCAATGCTGCCCCCAACAGAGCCACCCCAAGACCGGTGAACAATTGCTGGTTATAGCGTTTGGCTGAATGGCGGGCGGTCACATGGCCGATTTCATGACCCAGAACCGAGGCCAGTTCGGATTCGCTGTTGAACAGGGCCAATATGCCGCGTGTCACATAGATATACCCGCCGGGCAGGGCAAAGGCATTGACCAGCGGCGTATTCAGCACCGTAAAGGTAAAGGGGGTTTTCGGCAATTCAGATACGGCGGACAGCCGACCCCCGACCACAGCCACATATCCGGCGACCTTTGGCTCATCCAATACGCCGCCATTTTGTTTGATCACAAGGGGGTGCTGTTCCTTGCCGACGGCACTTTCCTTGGCAGGTGACATAAAGGGGGTAAAGTCGGATCGGCCCGTTGCCGGGTTGGTGGTGACACAGCCCTGTAGTATCATGGTACCAGCCACTATTCCAGCCGTGAAAATTTTTCTGAGATGCTTGTGTGACATTGATATGGCCCTCATTGGATAATCGTGATCTGTTCAGGGTGGGTTGCCTCAATCATAGGCCCATTATAATATTTCAGCCAGCCCCTGATTTCAATTTTTTTACCCAGATAGCTTTCGGGGTTTTGGCCCGCCTTGATAAATTTCCGGGCGGCGCGGGATTTTATAACCACGGTAAAATCCTTTTTCCAGTCCCGGCCAAAATTTAGATAATAGGTGCCGCGCACCTTGGCCACATTTCGAACAGTTCCATCTATTAATTGAAAGCTGTTGGTATATTTTGCGGCTTGCTTGTGATCCTTTGGGTCATAATAGGACAGCGCCCATATGCCCCGTCTGTCCTGCCGGGCGGCCTGTTCCTGTGCCAGCATTTCGGGGGCAATGGCATGATTGTCAGGAAAGGTATAAACCCGCGCCATACCCGCACTCAGGATTTCCCCCTGTACCCAAAGTCCGTCTTTCACAAACAGATGGGCCAGAGCCCGGCCATATCTGTCCCGTCGTTGTCCACCGTAATAAAGGGTCACCTCTTTATTCAGCACAAGCCGGGATAAAAATTCCTTTGATGCGGTGCCAAGGGGCCATTCTTTGTGATCCTTACGGCCAAGGGGTAGTTTGGGCGCCTGAATACCCACCAGCCGGACGCGGGTTTTATCCTTTAGAATAACCGTGTCGCCGTCAATAATCCTCACCACCCGCTGTGTGGAGGACTTTTTAAGCTCTGATTGTTGGGCTTGCGCCGGTAATGTAATAAAAAACAAAGCCAACATTAGTGTAAAAATTCTATGCATATATTGACCATAACTGTTATAGATAAATATCTCAACAGGAGGAAAAAACCATGCGTATTATTCACGGATCACCCTATGCCAGAACGAACTATGTTATCTGGGCCATGAAGGAGCTGGGACTTGATTTCGACGTTAATCCGGTAAATCCCATGAAGGGCGAGACAAGACATCCGGACTATCTGGCCCTAAATCCCAATGGTCTGATCCCTACATTGGAGGAAGGTGACCTGATTCTCTGGGAAACCATGGCGATCAATATGTATCTGGCCAAAACTTATGGCGACGGTTTGCTCTGGGCCACCGACCCCCAGCAGGAGGCCCAGATCATGCAATGGCTGGCCTTTGGTCATGTCAATCTGGATGAGCCGGCGGTGAATTATCTGCTTCACTTAAACATCCTACCTGAAGAAATGCGGTCCGAGGCAAAACTGGAAGAAGCAAAGACAGATATTGTCCCTCTGCTTGAGGTTCTGGACGGGCATCTTGCGGGCAGGAATTATCTGGTTGATGACCGCTTTACCATCGCCGACCTGAGCCTTGCTGCCATATTGGATTATCCGCGCAAGGCCGGGTATGATTTGTCGAAATACAGCAATATTTCCCCGTGGCTGACCCGCTGTGTAGAACGGCCCATCCGGGTAGAAATGAATAAAATATAATCGAGAAAAACAGGAAAAATCATGAGACTTTTTATAACGCTGATTTTTACGATTGCGGCATTGACCCTGCCCACAGTTGCCGCCGACAGCCTGAAACAGGATGTGGCCAAGGATTATGACAGCTATTTGTCTGATCTGTTTGTTTATTTTCATGAAAATCCTGAACTAAGCCATCAGGAACAAAAAACCGCCGCCCGGCTGGCTAAAGAATTACAATCTCAAGGCTTTGAGGTGACCACCGGCGTTGGCGGCACCGGCATTGTGGCGATCATGAAAAACGGCAAAGGCCCCATGGTCATGGTGCGGGCCGATATGGATGGCCTGCCGGTTCTGGAGAAATCCGGCTTGTCCTATGCCTCCAAGGTAACCCAATTGTCCCTGCTGACCAAGAATGTGGTGCCGGTGACCCATGCTTGCGGTCATGATGTGCATATGACCAGTCTGGTGGGCACCGCCCGGCGTATGGCGGCCATGAAGGACAAATGGTCCGGCACCCTGATGCTCATCGGTCAGCCCGCAGAGGAGCTTGGTCCCGGCGCACAGGCCATGATGGAAGACGGCTTGTGGAAACGGTTTGGCAAGCCTGATTATGCGCTGGCCTTTCATGTGGAAGCACAGGAGGTGGCCGGGGTTGTCAATGTGACCGAAGGATCACCCTATGCCGGCGCGGATACGGTGGACATCATCATTCACGGCATTGGCGCCCACGGGGCCTCACCCCATGCGGGCAAGGACCCGGTTGTGCTGGGCAGTCAGATCGTTCTGGCTTTGCAGACGCTAGTGTCTCGCGAATTATCACCGCGTCAGCCCGGTGTGGTGACGGTGGGGTCTTTTCATTCCGGCACCAAACATAATATTATTTCCGATGAGGCTCACCTGCAACTGACTGTGCGCAATACCAACCTGCAAACCCGCAAGCTTCTGCTGGACGGGATCAAGCGGATTGCGGAAAATATGGGCCGGGTGGCGGGCCTGCCGGAGGATATGTTGCCGGAAGTGATTGTCTCCAAGGACAATATGCTGCCGCCAACGGTCAATGATGCGCCGCTGGTCGGGCGGCTTCGGGCGGTCTGGCAGGATAAGATGGGCAAGGATATGGTGGTGGATATTCCGCCCACGGGCATGGGGGCCGAGGATTTTCCTTTCTTCACCACGGACCCGGCGATCCCCAGTGTCTATTTCACCGTCGTCGGCGGCACCCCGAAAGAAGATTTTGAGCGTGCCAAAGCGGGCGGTCCGGCGGTGGCCAGCCACCATTCACCATTGTTTAAAATTTCACAGGAGCCATCGGTTAAAAGCGGTGTTGAGGCAACGGTATATGCCTTGCTTAACCTGATGCCCCGTTAGGTTGGGTTATGCGTAAATCACGCCTTAAAGGGACAGGGGGCGCGGCGGTTTAAATGGCTGATGACAGGGAAAAATCTGCGGGGCTGGAAAGCTGGTTAATTGCTACCAAATGGATGCCGCCCCGGCACCGTGTATCAATCATTGAGCGCGCGCGCCTGATTACGGCTCTTGATGCGGGGGGACAGCATAATCTTTGCCTGATCACCGCCCCGGCGGGTTTTGGCAAGACGACATTGCTCAGCCAGTGGCGGCAACGGCTTCTGTCCAGAAATATCAAGGTCGCCTGGTTGACGCTGGATGAATCCGACGGCGATATTAATAATCTGCTCTGCTATATTATATTCTCCCTTATTTCTGCGGGCCTTGATCTGGGGCGGCTTGAGATGCTCGCGGAACAGGGGCTTTCCGATACCTCGGCCCGCTCTTGCCTTGGCCTTCTGCTTACCAAAATATCAGAGGCGCCGGGGGATGTTGTCCTGATCCTTGATGATTATCACCGCCTGAAGGCGCGGGAGGTGGATCAATTTATGGACGGGCTTCTGGATAATATGCCGGATAATTTTCATCTGGTGATCAACAGCCGGGAACGGCCCATACTTGATCTGGCAAAATTGCGCTCCATGGGACAGCTTGTGGAGCTTAGCCCGGAAGAATTGCGCTTTGATCTGCCCGAAATGAAACAGGTTCTGGACCTTGACCTGACGGAGGATCAATATTCCAGCCTGCTGGAAAAAACCGAAGGCTGGCCGGTGACTATTCAGCTGGCCGGACAATTGATCGGATCCGATGATAACCGGGATCAGGTGGTGGATTCTTTTTCCGGTAAATCCGGCCATCTGGCCGAATATATGTCCGAGCAGATTATGAATAAATGCGCAGGCGAGGTGCAGGAGCTGCTGATCAAAACATCCATATTGGAACGGGTCAATGACGGGCTGGCCTTTGCGGTATGCGGGATCAGGGACGGGTTTGAAAAGCTGGAAAAATCCAGCAGTATAAATGCGCTTTTTGTCCCCCTTGATGCGGAAAAAAAATGGTTGCGCTATCATCATCTGTTTTCAGATTTCCTGAAAGAGATGCTGCGCCGCCGCTATCCCGGTGAAATTGCGTCCCTGCATTTGCGGGCGTCAGAATGGTTTGAGCAGGATAATAACCTGATCGAGGCGGTGCGCCATGCCTGCCTTGCCGAGGATTACGACCGGGCGGTGGATCTGATTGAAAAGGCCGGGGGATGGGAATTGATCCTTTATGGCGGAATCGGTTTTCTGCGCAGTCTGCTGCGCCATATTCCAGAGGAACATTTTCATAATTACCCCCGGATGCAGGTGGCCCGGGCCTATCTTTATCAAAAGAATGGCCGCATACGCGAGGCACGCAATAATATTGAATTTGCCCGCTGTAACCCCAAGCTACAGGCCGGGGAATATGGCCCTCACATGGCGGCCTTTCAGCGGGATTTCGACATGATTGAGATTCTGCAGAATACCTATGAGGATAATTTTAACGCCAACAGCCTT
>JAADFR010000175.1 GCA_013152755.1 Alphaproteobacteria bacterium | reverse complement strand
CGGAACGGTGCCTTGTCCTGAATAAGGATCAGGTGGCGGAACTGGCGGAGCCTGAGAAATGTACGGGCTGTCATATCTGTGAATGGCTCTGTCCCGACTTTGCCATATCCCTTAACCCAATTCAGCAGGAGGCCGCCGAATGACGTTGCAAAGCTCTGGTCAGGAGACCATAAATTTACAAGGCAATCATGCCTGCGCCTTGGGGGCTGTGGCGGCAGGATGCCGTTTTTATGCCGGTTATCCCATCACCCCGTCGTCCGAGGTCGCCGAACGGCTGGCCAAGGAACTGCCCAAGGTGGGCGGTGTCTTCCTTCAGATGGAGGATGAGATCGCGTCCATTGCCGCAACGCTGGGCGCCAGCATGGGCGGCGTCAAGGCCATGACCGCGACCAGTGGCCCCGGCTTTTCCCTGAAACAGGAAAATCTGGGCTATGGTATGGGGGCCGAAATCCCCTGCGTTGTGGTCAATGTCATGCGCGGCGGCCCGTCAACGGGCATGCCGACCCGCCCGGCGCAGGGCGATTTGATGCAGGCCCGCTGGGGCACGCACGGCGACCATCCGGTCATTGCCCTGACCCCCGGTTCGGTGGAAGAAATTTATCAACAGACCGCCCGGGCCTTTGCCCTGTCGGAAAAGCTGCGCATACCGGTGATTGTCCTGTTTGATGAAAGTCTGGGTCACCTGGTGGAAACCGTAGCCCTGCCCGATGTGACGGAATATGAAAAAACCGTCCGCAAATGGGCCACCGGTAAGCCGGAAGATTACAAACCCTATAAGGCGGATAAGGACGGTGTGCCGCCCATGGCGCGGCCCGGCGATGGCTACCGGGTTCATACTACGGGTCTGACCGTGGATGAAAGTGGCTGGCCAACGCAAAAATCTGCTGAGGTAGAGCCGGTCATGAAACGTTTACTGGGTAAGGTAGCCCTGAATAATGATCTGGTGGAGAGTTTTGAAGATATGGACTGCGAAGATGCAGAGGTGGTTGTGGTTGCTCTTGGCGTCGTGGGCCGTGCGGCCCGCAAGGCGGTTCGGGAGCTACGCGCATCAGGGGTCAAGGCGGGATTATTCCGGCCCATTACCCTCTGGCCGTTTCCCACCAAAAGCTTTCGCAAGCTGACCAAAAAGGCCAAGCATTTTGTGGTGGCCGAAATGAATGCCGGGCAGTTGATACTGGAAATCGGGGCCGCCAAAACGGGGCGGCAATCCGTGACCGGCCTGAACCGTTTTGACGGGGTGCCTATCTCACCGTCCCAGATTAAGCAAAGCATCAAGGAGGTGTTGGGTCATGAATAAGCAAGCCGCCATTACGGCAGAGAAAAATGAGGCCCCAGATAGTGAAATCCGGGATTTTGAAATTCGGGATTACCTGCGCCTTGATATGTTTCCCCATTTCATGTGTCCGGGCTGTGGTCACGGTATCGCCCTGCGCGCCCTTCTGTGGGCTATTCATTCGCAGGGTATTGAAAAGGATAAGCTGGCAATCGTTAGCGGCATCGGCTGTTCAGGCCGGGTGGGCAGCTATATTGATGCCAATACCTATCATACGACCCATGGGCGGCCATTGGCTTTTGCCACCGGGTTAAAGATGGCGCGGCCTGATCTGCATGTGGTGGTGATCACCGGGGATGGCGACTGTCTGGCCATTGGCGGCAATCATCTGATCCATGCGGCGCGGCGTAATCTGGATATTACCTGCCTGATGCTCAATAATGAAATTTACGGCATGACCGGGGGACAGGTATCCCCCACAACCCCCCATGACCGTTTTACCACCACGACCCCGGCGGGCAATAAAGAGCCAGTCTTTGATGCCAGCCGACTGGCCGAGGCCGCTGGCGCTGGTTTTGTCGGCCGTGAGATCACCATTCATCTGCCGCGCCTGCGGGATTTGATTGCCGAGGGGCTGGCCTATAAGGGCTTTTCCTTCATTGAGGTCATGTCCGATTGTACGGAGGTCAATGGCCGCAAGAATGACCTTGGCTCCTCGCCGGAAATGGTTTTGGGTCAGACCCGGACCATGCGGCCCAGTGAATATGATAATAACGTGGTTGATCATCCCTTCCGCCCCAATACCATGAATACGGGGGTATTTGTCCGCTCGGACAGGCCGGAATATGGGGCGACTTACCGCAATATGGTGGATGAAATACAGGCCTTGCAACAGAAGGGGCAGAAGTGATGAAAAATCTTGAAATGCGCTTTAGCGGGGCCGGGGGGCAAGGATTACAGCTCTGCGCCAAAATATTCTCACGGGCTTTGACCGGGGAGGGCTATCATGTGTCCATGTCGCAAAGCTATGAGCCGACGTCACGCGGCGGCCTTAGCCGGGCAGATATTGTGGCCAGTGACGGCACGCCCGATTATCCGCTGACCACGGATCTGAATACGGTTCTTATATTGGATCAGGCGGCGGCGGATGCGTCCGAGGGCATTATCCGCGATGATGCCTTGGTCATTGTGGACCCGCGCCGCACCAAGAACCCGCCCAAGGGAAAATTCAAGGTCATTGAACTGCCGCTCAGCGAAACCGCGATCTCGCTTGGGTCCGAACGGGTAACCAATGTGGTTGCCACAGGAGTGATCGCCGAATTATCCGATGATATAGAGCTTGAGATTGTTGAACGGGCCCTGCGCCAAAGTTCGCCGAAAAAATTTCTGGATATGAATATGGATGCGCTTCAGGCGGGTGTAGAGCTTGCGCGGGAGGTAAAATCCGCCTAAAACAAGAATGAAAAGTCAAAATACAGGGAAGTAAAATTTATGACGATGTTCGAAGGGATTAACGGCTTTGAATATGCCAGCAAGGAAGAGATTGCGGCAAAACAACTGGAGCGTATGAAATGGTCGCTCAGCCAGGCCTATGACAATGTGCCTTTTTACAAAAAGATCTTTGATGACCACGGCGTCCATCCAGGCGACCTGAACAGCCTGGCGGATCTAGCGAAATTTCCGTTCACGGTGAAAAAAGACCTGAGGGATAATTATCCGTTCGGTCTTTTTGCCGTTCCGCGCGAGAAAATATCCCGTATCCATGCCTCCAGCGGCACCACGGGCAAGCCCACCGTTGTCGGCTATACGGCACAGGATATTGATGTCTGGGCCGAGGTCATCGCCCGCTGCATCCGGGCCGCCGGAGGGCGTGCGGGAGATATGGTTCATGTGGCCTTTGGCTATGGTCTTTTTACCGGCGGGCTTGGGGCCCATTACGGGGCCGAACGGGCGGGTTGCACGGTCATACCCGCATCGGGCGGGGCGACCGAGGCCCAGATACAGCTGATCATGGATTTCAAACCGCGCATCATCATGGTGACGCCGTCTTATATGTTGTCTCTGGCCGACAGTTTTGAGAAGATGGGCATCGACCCTCGCACAACGTCTCTGGAAATTTCCATGCATGGGGCGGAGCCATGGACCGAGGAAATGCGCAAAGAGATTGAACAGAGGTTTGATCTGAAGGCCGTTGATATTTATGGCCTGTCCGAGGTTATGGGGCCGGGAGTGGCCTCGGAATTTACCGAAACACAGGACGGGTTGACGATTTGGGAAGACTTGTTTTATCCGGAAATCATTAACCCGGAAACCGGCGAGGTTCTGCCCGATGGCGAGGAAGGGGAACTGGTCTTTACTTCGCTCTGTAAAGAGGCTTTTCCTATCATTCGTTACCGGACCCGCGATTTGACCCGGCTCTTGCCCGGCTCCCTGTCCAACATGCGCCGCATGGCAAGAATATTTGGCCGTTCGGACGATATGATGATCATTCGTGGGGTCAATGTCTTCCCGACCCAGATTGAGGAAATAATTTGCCGGGATGAGCGGCTCACGCCCCATTACTTCTGTGAAATCCGGCGGCCGAAAGTTATGGATGAGCTGACCGTGGTGGCGGAAGCAAAGCCAGAATTTTCCGATGACCACATGCGGAGCCATCTGGCCGATGAGTTGAAACGCTTTATTAAAAACCTGTGCGGTGTCACCACCAAGGTGGATGTGCGGGAACCGGGCGGCATCCCCCGGTCCGTGGGCAAGGCAAAGCGCGTTTTTGACTATCGAAATTTGGCCGACAAGTGATTTAAAATATTACCTAACCCTGCCAGCTGACCTGCCCGAATGTGTGGCAGGTCGGGCAGAGGGCCAGATAATTTTCCCGCGCCGTATGACAGGAGGTACAGCACCATTTGGGGTCTGCCGCTGCCTCGGCAGCTTGAGCCAGATGGGCCTGTGCCGCCTTTTCATCCTTTTTCTGCAACATATCCAGCCGGGCCAGAAGGTGATAGGTTTCGCGTGTTGCCGCCTTGGTTGAGATGAGATAATCCAGCGCCTTTTTGGCCTCTGCCCAATGTTCCGTATCCAGTGCGACCCGGGCCAGAAGGTGGCGGCTGTGGAGATGGTCGGGATTAAGGGCGGTGAATTTCTGAACCCGGCGGAATTTTTCGCTAATGCTTTCCAGAGGATCCAGTTTCAGGAAAAACTGACCTAGCTCCGGGTGGGGAGCCAGCTTCCACGTGGTCTCAATGACCTTTCGGGCCTTTCCTTTGTCCCCTTGTGCCAGATGATAGCGGCCAAGGAGCAGGGCAGCGGGGATAAAGGCCGGGTCATTTTTCAGGGCCAGTTCCGCCTGCTCACGGGCCAGCTTTTTCTGCCCTGCAAGGTCCGCTTCCAAAGCCTGACTATAGGCAAGGACGGCACTCAAATGCTTTTCCGTAACCTTGTCAATGGCTTTGGCTTTGACAAGCTTGGTCAATTCCTGTGCCGCCGCCGTCCATTGGCCCAGCCGGGTCTGAATGTCAAATAATTGCTGGCTAATCCACGGATTATTGGGGCGTTTTTCCCGCATATCTTTCAGCAGGGCCAGACTGCCTTGGGTATCCTCTTCTGATAGCGCAATATCCAGCTTGCAGGCCATCGCCAGCAGATGACCGTCCGGGTCTTTGCTCAGCTGGTCCAGATATTTCTGCCGGTCTTTGCCCTCTGTTGCCTTGACCAGCAGGCGGCGTGGGCCATTATTATCGGGCAGCAACCCCAGCGCTTTCTTGCCGTGGCGAATGGCGGCTTCCTGGTCATGCACCGCTAGGGCCGCCCAGCCTTTATCCAGTTCGGCTAACCCTTTTTGGCGGCGGCTTTGCTGCCGCTTGGGGCTGGTCAGGGGGTTTTCGGACCGGAACCAGCGGTATAGCCGGAACAGATACCAGCAGAAAAAGGTATAGAGCAGGGCCAGCAGTCCAAAGACCGCCACCGACAGGCGTATTTCCCAGCCCTGCCAGGTGATGATCATATTGCCCGGATGGTCGGCAAACCATACCGCGCCCACCGCCAGAAGAATGGCAAGGGTGATATATATCGCCAGCCGGATCATGAGCTTGTCTCCTGTGTGGCGCCCTTTGTATCGTCAAGATAATAGGCGGCGGTCAGGCTTTCCAGCTGATCCAGTTCCTCTTCGGCCTGTAAATATATTTCCGCCTGTAAAATCCAGGCATTCAGTGTGTCCCCCAGGTCGCCGGATATTTGTTTTAGCTGATCAATAGCCGCCTTCAGGTCAAAGCGGTCCAGCATTTGACGCGCCCCGGCAATGGCCGCATCCAACGTGTCTTCTATGTCCTTGGTCTTGCGGACCATGATCAGATTTCGGGTGCTGTCATAGGCCCGTTTCCACCAGGGGTCATCGGTGCCATTTGACCGTGCGCGGATCATATCCGGGATCAGGTCATTAAACTGGTCGCGCAACCGGCCTGCCGTCATGACACCGTCCCGATGTTGATCCAGCCAGGTGAGGGTGGCCTGAATCTGATCGTCCATGGCAAGGGAGCCCTCTGCCATCATGGCTTTAAGGGCGTCAATTTCCGGGCCAAAAGCCGCGCCGGAGGTAACTTTGCGCCGGAGTTCCCCAATGCGAAAGGCCAATAATGCGCCGCTGGTATCCCGGGCGGCAAAGCCTTCTACCTTGCTGAGCCTGTTGTCAATCTGATCCAGTTTTTCATTTTGTGCGGTGAGGTTATCGGCCAGCTGTGACCGTTCAAGCCGGGCTTCCTGTGCCTGTATCAGGCCTTTGCTGAGGGGCACGAAGGAGGCTTCCAGCTGCCCCATACGGCTCAACAGCATATCAATGCGGGCGGATTGGGACATATCCTGTTCCACCTTTTTCGTCTGTAATCTGGCCTGTTCAAGGCTATCCAGACGGTCCTCTATGGCGGTCAAAATGGCCGGGTCGGGTTGGGTGTCCACTTTGGGCATGGCTTTTAAAGCTTGAATCTCATTTTCCTGATCATCAAGGCGGCTTTCAAGCGTGGCAAGTTTTTGGATAAGCGGGCTGTTATCCGGTGCCGCCGTGCCTGTCCATTCAGCCAAAACCGGGATGCGCGCCTGCAATTGGGGCAGGAAATAAAATGTCCCGCCAGCCCCAATTAACAGAATGACAAGACATAACAGGATACGCAACGGCCAATTGGCCCCGCCGGTTTTTTTCACGGCCTTTGGCGCATCGGGTTTTTTCTGCGCATTGTCCTGTTGTTTGGCTTTGCGCTCAGAGATGATGTCCTGTGCCTTTTTTTCCAATGCGGGTTTTTTTTCGGTCATTCCCGATTTTCCTCCAGGGTTATATCAATCAACTTAAAGAGTTCTGCCTGCTCTGGCCTTTCTGCCGTGATGATCCTGTGCCAGTCAAGAGAGTTTATCACATTTGATACGGCAGAACTAAGACAAAGGGCGGTGATTCCAGATAAAAAATTTGCCAACTTGTATCGCTGGACAATCTCCATAAAGCATTTCGCCGTGCGCGGGGAATAGAAAACCACATGGGTGATCTGACCCGATGTGATTAAATCCTGCGCGGCAGGGGGCAGCTGTTTGGCCTTGATGGCGCGATAGAGTTTTTTGCGGGTGAGGGTGAATCCAGCCTTCTCAAGATGGCTAGATAAGTCTCCCGCCACATCGCGGCCTGAAATATGAAGCAACGGCCCCTTCTCAGGGCTAAGGTCTTTGATCACAAGAGCCGCCAGCTTTTCCACATCGCCGCCTGCGGTGATAACCGACGGAAATCCGATGGCGCTGGCCTCTGCGGCGGTGGCGGGGCCGACCGCATAGCAGGGAATATGCCGATCGTCCGTGTTATGGGCGAAGGCCCGGACCCCGTTGGCGCTGGTGAATAGTACGGCCTGAAATGGGTTCAGGTCAATTTTAGGAGCGGGTATGTTTTCGATGGTCAGCAGGGGCGCGCAAAAAGCCGAATGACCAAGGCTTTTCAGCTGTTTGGCCAGCCTGCGCGAATCTTCTTCCGGTCTGGTGAGCAGGAAATACATCTATAGGGCGGCATCCAGTTTTTTGAAAAATACGTCCCCGGCCATATCCCGGATACGGCTGCCCACATGGGTGCCAAGCTCCTCTGGATTTTGGCCGCTGGCGGTGAAGGCATGGCTTTCACTGCCATCGGGCAGATAGATACGGCCTTCCAGCGTGATCTGATCACCCTTTATGGTGGCATGCCCGGCGATGGGGGTGCGGCAGGAACCATCAAGAATTTTCAGCATGGCCCGTTCGGCCCGTACGCAAACTTCCGTATCCGGGTGGTTGAGGGGCCGCATATAATTCCGGGCCGCCACGTTATGGCTGGCGATTTCAATACAGATGGCCCCTTGCGCCACGGCGGGCAGGAAATGGGTGATGTCCATGGGATGTATCCGGCTGTCGGTCAGACCAAGGCGGTTCAGCCCGGCCATGGCCAGAAAGGTGGCGTCCACAACATCCTGATCCAGCTTTTTCAGGCGCGACTGCACATTCCCGCGAAAGCTCTCCACTTTGACGTCAGGACGCAGGGCCAATGTCTGGGCCTGCCGCCGTAAAGACGCGCTGCCAATCAGGGACCCGGCGGGCAGGTCCATCAGGCTGTGGGCTTTGGCGGAGATAAAGGCATCTCTGGCATCTTCCCGCTCAAGATAACAGCATAGCTCAAGGCCATCCGGCAGGCTGGTGGGCATGTCTTTCAGGGAATGAACGGCGATGTCGATCTGACCGCCTAACAAGGCCGCTTCGATTTCCTCGGTAAAAAGCCCCTTGCCGCCAATTTCGGACAGGGGACGGTCCAATATGCGATCACCGCGCGTGGACATGACGATAATTTCAATAGTGTTCGGGGTCAAAGCATCATGGGCGGCACACAGGCGGTCCCGTACTTCATGGGCTTGCGTCAGCGCCAGTTGGCTGCCCCTTGTGCCGATCCGGATTTTAATTTCATTTTTTTTGGTGTCTTGCACGGGTAATGGCCTTATAAATATTCGTAGAAGATGAATCTTTGTAGAATAAATTTAACAGTGATGCCATAAATAATGCAGGACATCCCTAAAAATATACGGCTTTTGGGTCTTGAGAGCAGTTGCGACGAAACGGCAGCGGCGGTGGTCACTGGTGCGGGTGATATATTATCCAATGTGGTTCTGTCCCAGATTGAGGAGCATAAGCCTTACGGCGGGGTGGTGCCGGAAATTGCCGCCCGGTCCCATATCACCCATATGGACCGCCTGATCCGGCAGGCATTGGATGAGGCCAAATGCGATTTTGATGATCTGTCGGCGGTGGCGGCAACCTCTGGCCCCGGCCTTATTGGCGGCGTTATGGTCGGCATGATGACTGGCAAAGCCATCGCGGCGGCGCGGGATATTCCCTTCATGGGGGTTAATCATCTGGAGGGCCATGCCCTGACCGCCAGAATGACCGATCAAATCGAATTTCCTTATCTGTTGCTGTTGGTGTCCGGCGGCCATTGTCAGATTCTGGTGGTCAGGGGGGTTGGGGATTATCAGCGCCTTGGCACCACTATTGATGATGCGGCGGGGGAGGCCTTTGACAAGACGGCAAAGATTTTGGGCCTTGGCTATCCCGGTGGTCCGGCGGTGGAGGCAGCGGCCAAAGCCGGGGATGAAACCCGCTTTGACCTGCCCCGGCCCCTGAAAGGCCGCGCGGGGTGTGATTTCTCCTTTTCCGGCCTGAAAACGGCGGTGCGCCGCGAAGTGGAAAAAATCGGTGACAGTATAACGCAACAGGATATGTATGACCTTGCGGCCAGTTTCCAGCGGGCCTTATGCGACAGCATCCTTGACCGTTTGGGCCGGGCCATGGCGCTATATCTTGAACAGCAGTCCTCCGGCCCCCATATGCTTGTGGTGGCGGGCGGCGTTGCGGCCAATGGCTTTCTGAAAAGTCATTTGAAACAACTTTGCGCGCGGAAGAATTTTAACCTGATCGTACCGCCGCCCGGCCTATGTACCGATAATGGGGCCATGATCGCGTGGGTCGGGGTGGAACGGTTGCGATTGGGCTTGGTTGACAGTTTGGATATAGCGGCCCGGGCGCGCTGGCCACTGGACCCGGAAGCCCCGCCTGCCATTGGCGCCGGGGTCAAGGCGTGATAGAATTAAAAGACAGCAAAGGGTTTTTATGACCATATATAATAAAATCAGTGTGATTGGCGGCGGGGCCTGGGGCACGGCTCTGGCGGCAATGGCCGCGCGGGCGGGCCGGGATGTTTTGCTCTGGGCGCGGGAAGATGGCGTCGTGACGTCAATCAATGAGGCCCATGAAAATAAAGACTTTTTACCGGATGTTACCCTGCCAGAATCCCTGAAAGCCACCGGAAATCTGGCCGATGTGGCCATGGCAGAGGTTATTCTGATGGTGGTTCCGGCTCAATTTGTCCGGGCCATTGCCCAGGATATGAAAGTCTTTCTGAAAGAAAGTACCCCGATCATCCTTTGCGCCAAGGGGATTGAACAATCCACCGGCAAGATGATGAATGAGGTAGTGACAGAGGTTTTGCCCAAAAGCCCGTTAGTTGTCTTATCCGGGCCAACTTTTGCTCGCGAGGTGGCGGCGGATATGCCCTCTGCGGTGACCATAGCCTCCAAATATCAGCAAATCGCCCAGAATGTGGCCGATACGTTGGGTCAGCCAACTTTCCGCCCTTACCTGTCCCGGGATGTGGTTGGGGCCGAGGTCGGCGGTGCGGTCAAGAATGTGTTGGCGGTGGCTTGCGGTATTGTGGCGGGGCTGGAGCTTGGGGATAATGCCCGGGCGGCCCTGATCACGCGCGGCCTTGCGGAAATGGTTCGCTTTGGCGAGGTTTTCGGGGCCAAGCGGGAAACCATGATGGGCCTGTGTGGTCTGGGGGATCTGATCCTGACCTGCTCTTCTGTTCAATCGCGCAATATGTCCCTTGGCATGGCGCTGGGGCAGGGCAAATCGGTTGCGGAGATCATGTCAGGCCGCATCAGCGTGGCCGAGGGCTATCACACGGCGGGCATTTTGGCAGAAATTGCCGAACGGGAAAATATCGACATGCCGATCGCGGCGGCGGTAAATGAAATTCTCCACAAGGGGGGCGATGTGAAAGAGATCGTTCAGCAGTTGATGAACCGGCCCTATGTGAGCGAGCTTTAAGGAAATCAGATGCATTTTATTATTTTGGCCGAAGACAAACCAGACAGCCTGGCCATACGTATGGATAATCGTCCGGCCCATCTGGATTATGCGACAGCGCAAGGCTGTGTCAAATTGGCGGGGCCGCTTTTGACCGAAGGCGGTGACCCAAAGCCCCGGGGCAGTATGCTGATCATTGAGGTTGCCGACCGGGCGGCGGCGGAAAGCTTTGCCGCAAACGACCCTTATGCCCGTGCCGGTTTGTTCGCCACGGTGAGCATCAGTTCATGGATGCCGGCCCTTGGGGACTGGACGCCTCAATGAAGCTCAGCGATATTTCAGGAGGCCCCAAAGCCGGTGAGATACTCTGCGCGTTACGTGATATAGAGGACGGCAAGGCCATGGAATTTTCCTATCAGGCCGGGGACGACCTGCGGGAGATATTTGTCCACCGTATGGGGGATGAGATTTTTGCTTATGAGAATAGCTGTCCCCATGCCTATTTGCCGCTGAATATGAAAGCGGGATTATTCACCGAGAAGTCGGGCAAATATTTTATGTGCCAGAATCACGGTGCTTTGTTTGATATTAAAAGCGGCGATTGCCTTGCCGGACCGTGCAACGGGCAGGGGCTGACCCCTATAGAGATTGACCTCACAGACGGCAATATCATTGCCCGCTAAAGGATGACTATGACAACAGTAGAGACAGACCGGCTAATATTGCGGCCTTTCACGGCGCAAGACATTGATTTTCTGGATATTTTGCACAGTGATCCGTTGGTCATGCGCTATATTTTGGGCCGGACCCGCAGCCATGAGGAGAATATCGCCTATCTGAACCGGCTCATAGAATGGCAGGCAGATCACGGCATAGGTCAACGTCTGGTGATCCGAAAGGAAGATAATCAACCCGTAGGCCGGTGCGGCATGAGCTTCTTTTACGGGGCGCAGGTGGATGGTATCCTGTCTTATCAACTGGACCCCAAAGCCTTTGAGGGGGATGGTGAAGTTACCAGAGTGATCGAACTTGGCTATACCTTCCAGAGGTCCGAATGGGGCAAGGGCTATGCCAGCGAAGCGGCGGCGGCCATGCGCGGTTATGGGTTGAATGTTCAGAAATTCCCGGAACTTCATTCGATCATTATCAAGGAAAATAAAGGATCAGTGGCGGTTGCTGAAAAAATTGGTGCGAAACGGCTGACCGAATGTCTGTGTTTGGGCAGCCCCGCATGGGATTATCTGTCCCGCCCGTGACGGGATCACTTTTTTGTGAGCTTATTGATTAAAGCGCGGGGCGGTGCAACCTTATAAGATCTGAACAAAAGGATTTTACATGATTGATTTATATACGGCGGCAACGCCCAACGGGTTTAAAGTGTCTGTCGCGCTGGAGGAAATGGGGCTTGATTATACGCTCCATGCCCTTGATCTGGGCAGTGGGGAGCAGAAACAGCCGGATTTTCTGGCCCTGAACCCCAACGGACGTATCCCGGCCATTGTGGACCGGGATAATGAGGATCTGGCGATCTTTGAATCCGGGGCGATCCTTATCTATCTGGCGGAAAAAACCGGCATGTTGATGCCATCGGACACCAAAGGACGCATGGATGTGATGCAATGGCTTATGTTTCAGATGGGCGGCGTAGGCCCTATGCAGGGTCAGGCCCATGTTTTTTACCGCTATTTCCCGGAAAAAATACAGCCCGCCATAGACCGCTATCAGAATGAAACCAAACGGCTCTATACGGTTCTGAATGATCAGCTAAAGAATAAGGATTTTCTGGCCGGACCGGGGCGCGGGGACTATTCCATCGCTGATATTGCCAATTGGACATGGGTGCGTTCTTATGACTGGGCGGGTATCACCATTGATGATCTGCCAAATTTGCAGGCATGGCTGGACCGGATTGCGGCCCGCCCTGCCGCTGGGAAGGGTGTGAATGTACCGCCGCCCGCCGGCGGTGAAAGAACGGCCGAAGCCGGAAAGAAAATTATCGTAAAATGACCGAATATAGCATTTATCAGGTTGACGCCTTTACAACGGAAATATTTAAAGGAAATCCGGCTGCGGTGGTGCCGCTGATCGACTGGTTATCGGTGGATGTCATGCAACAGGTTGCTTTTGAAAACAATCTGTCGGAAACGGCTTTCTTTACCCGCACAGAGGAGACGGAAGCGGATTTCCACCTGCGCTGGTTTACCCCGGTTGCTGAAGTTGATCTGTGTGGCCATGCCACATTGGCGACTGCTCATGTTTTATTTAATGAGCTTGACTGGTACAGGGATGAGATCAGGTTCAGCACTGAACAGGCCGGAATATTAACAGTGGCGCGTACAGCAGACGGGCGAATACAGCTTGATTTTCCGGCACGGCCCGCCGCTGAAATTGAGATTTTTGACGATTTTGTCGAAGCGCTGGATGTAAAGCCGGACAATTTGCTTCTGGCCCGTGACCATATGGCGGTTTTTACAACGGAGGCGGAAGTCGCCGCCGTATCACCGATCATGGATAAGCTGGCCCGGATCAATGAGGTCGGAATTATCATCACCGCCCCGTCTGATCAGCCGGATATAGATTTTGTCTCACGCTTTTTCGCCCCCCATCACGGTATTCCGGAGGACCCGGTTACGGGGTCTGCCCATTGTACCCTGATCCCCTATTGGGCGGCCCGGCTTGGTAAAAATGATCTGATAGCTCGGCAAATATCCGCCCGAACCGGTGATCTGAAATGTACTTATTTGCCAGAGGACAGCCGGGTATATATGGCGGGTTACGCGGTAACTTACCTAAGGGGTCATATCTTCCTGTGAGGTCAGGGCCAGAAAATCCCGAGTTTTGCGGATGGCTTCGGCGAGGCCCAGCCGTTCGATAATCACATCTTCTGGAAAGGCACTGAGCAGGCGGGTGGGGGTCGCGCCGTCCAGCATGACGAAAACGCCCTTGTCCGTGCGCCGCCGGATTAACCGCCCGTAAGCCTGTTTCAGGCGCAGGCGCGTGATCAGGTCGTCATAGGTCTGCTTGCCAAATTTTTGCCGCCGGGCCTTGTGAAGGATCGTGGGCCGGGGCCAGGGCACCTTGTCAAAGATACACAGGCGTAATGACGCCCCCGGCACATCAACCCCGTCCCGCACCGCATCGGTGCCCAGCAGGCAACTGTCCTCCACCGCCCGGAAAATATCAATCAGGGTCGAGACATTGATCGGGTCTACATGTTGAGCATAGAGGGCGATATTCTGTTCGTTCAAGGGCTGTGCCAGCCGTTCTTGCACCGCGCGCAGGCGGCTAATGGCGGTAAAAATGCCCAGCGCCCCGCCGTCAGAGGCGATCATCAGTTCACGGTAAGCGGCGGCCAATTGATCAAGGTCACGGCGGTTCATGTCATTGACGATAAAGATGCGGCTCTGTTCGGCGTAATTGAACGGTGATTTCAGGCTCTGGCGGCGCGGCGGATTAATCAGATGGGCGGCCCCGGTGCGGATCTCTGCGGCGTGCCATTCAATATCCGGATTATCATTATCCGTGATCCGGTCGCGCAGAGTGGCCGAGGTGATGACAACTCCGTCTGCGGGTTTCAGCACCGTTTCCACAA
>JAADFR010000174.1 GCA_013152755.1 Alphaproteobacteria bacterium | reverse complement strand
CCGTAAATAGCGGTTGCGGACGCGGGGCTGCTCATGAGTACTATAAGAGCCGTAGTTGACAGAAATTTACGCATTGATAGACCTCCGAAGAATTATTGATTTATAGTTTATATTTTAAGGTTAAAACAAAGCAATATTCATGCCATTTTTTGAAGAATGGCGGAAATGCTGAGCTATATGTGAAATGCCTAATATTCTACTATGTTAAACTGTAAAATATTCCGACAGTTTGTCAGGATATTTTACAATTCACGGCAAAAATGAAAATAACAGGGGCCTTAATCCCAATAGGGCTTGCCGTTGAATTTCTGTTTCAGGAAGTCGATCAGGCGGCGTACGCGGTTTGGCAGGTGCCGGGTCTCTGGATAGACCGCATAGGCATTCAGGCCGGAAACACTATAATCCTGCAGGAGCGGCACCAATGTCCCGGCGCGTAGCGCCTTCCAGACGATAAAAGTCGGCGACAGAATGATGCCGTGACCCTGCACAGCGGCCTCTTTTAGAAAGTCGCCATTGTTGGCGGACATTCTTGCGGCCAAGTTAACTGACTGTGTTCGGCCATCGGATGCGGTGAGTTTCCAGATATAGTTATCCCCAAGGGCATATTGTAAAATATCATGTTTTTTCAGGTCATCAGGTTTTTTTGGGTTGCCCTTGCGGGCGAGATAGTCGGGGCTGGCACATATGACCCTGCGTACGGGGGCCAGCTTGAGCGCGATCAGGCTGGATTCTTTCAACTCAGCAATGCGAAAGGCCAGGTCATAGCCCTCATCAACCAGATCGACAATGCGGTCATTAAAATCCATATGGATTGCCAGCTCCGGATGTAATTCGGCAAATTCATTGATCGCCGGGGACAGGTGTAGAAGGCCGAAACTCGACGGGGCGGAAATTTTTAACCTGCCGTTTAAGGCGGCCTTAGTGTTGGAGGTGCTGGCGTTGATATCCGCCACATCCCCTAAAATCTGAACCGCCCGATTATAATATATATGTCCGGCTTCGGTCAGGCTGGACCGCCGGGTTGTCCGGGATAAGAGCTGAACCCCAAGGCGGGTTTCAAGGTCCGTAAGACGGCGGCTGATGGCTGACTTGACCACGCCCAGCTGATTTGCCGCCCGGCTGATGCTGCCCGCATCTACGATACGCACGAAGGCATCCATATCTTCAAACTGGCCCATATTTATTGTTCTCTAAATTAAAACAATTATTTCTTATAAATACTGTTTATCCAAATATAGGCAACTTGTAAAGTCTGTATAGCGAACAAATAAACAGATAAGGATTGATAATGACCAAATATACAAAATACGCCGCCCCGGTGGGCCGCATCTTTATTTCCCTGATATTTCTTCTATCAGGTTTGAACAAAATATCGGCTTATGAAGGTACTCAGGGTTATATGGAGGCTATGGGCATTCCCGGTGGCTTGCTGCCCTTCACGATTATCTTTGAAGTTGGCTTTTCTCTGGCGGTGATGGTTGGATGGCAGACACGTTTTGTCGCACTGGCGCTGGCCGGGTTCAGCTTTATTACGGCATTTCTCTTTCATGCGGATTTTGGTGATCAGATACAGTCTATCATGTTTATGAAAAATATAGCCATTTCCGGCGGCTTCCTGTTTCTGGTGGCTCAGGGGGCCGGGGTCTGGTCTATAGACAGCCTGCTGGCAGGCCGCGCAAACTTAGCAGGGAAATGAGCCATGACACATTCACGTAAAATAGTAAAAATCAGTCCGGGGCTTGCGGCCTCGGATGGGGCCGGGGTGAAATTAACCCGCTATATCGGCGCACCGGATATTGATATGCTGGACCCGTTTCTGCTTTTAGACCGTTTCGCGTCCGATAATCCTGATGATTATCTGGGCGGCTTTCCAGAACACCCCCACCGCGGGTTTGAAACGGTTACCTATATTCTGGCGGGCCGGATGCGTCATAAGGATAACGCAGGTCATGAGGGTGTAATTAACCCCGGTGATGTGCAATGGATGACGGCCGGACGCGGTATTATCCATTCAGAAATGCCCGAGCAAACGGATGGCCTGCTGGAAGGATTTCAGCTTTGGGTAAATCTTGCGGCACAGGATAAAATGACGGCCCCGGCCTATCATGAATATCCGGCGGCGGCCATACCAGAGGAAAACCACGATCAGTATGTCACGGTAAAAGTCATATCAGGGCAGACGGACCACGGCACAAAAGGCGCGGTGACGGCGGCCTCTGATAATCCGTTGTTTCTGGATGTGACTTTGAAGGCTGGCGGTTCTTTTCATCAGTCGATTCCGGCGGATCATAACGGCTTTATCATGGTGATTGACGGGGTGGTTCAGGCGGACGGTGCCGGGCCGGAGCTTGGGGCCAGAGAGCTTGGGATTCTGGGGGATGGTGACTATGTGACCCTCACCTCAAAAGGCGGGGATAGCCGCTTTTTGGTCATCGCCGGGCGGCGGTTGAATGAACCGGTTGCCCGCAGTGGTCCCTTTGTCATGAATACAAAAGATCAGGTTATGCAGGCCTATCAGGATTATCGCACAGGAAAATTTTAGGAGAATAAAAATGGGATTGTTAATAGACGGAAAATGGCATGATAAATGGTATGATACCGGTGCCACCAAAGGACGCTTTATCCGTAAAGAATCGTCTTTCAGAAACTGGGTCACGGCGGATGGGGCTGCCGGGCCAACGGGTGAGGGCGGGTTCAAAGCAGAGGCCGGGCGCTATCACCTGTATGTTTCCTATGCCTGCCCCTGGGCGCATCGGACGCTTATTTTCAGGGCCCTGAAAGGGTTGGAAGATATGATTTCCCTATCGGTGGTTCACCCCCTTATGGCGGCGGAGGGCTGGACATTTGCCGAGGGTGAAGATGGTGTTTCAGATAACCTTAACGGGGCAGACCTTCTTCATCAGGTATATACGGCGGCACAGGCGGATTATACGGGCCGGGTGACGGTGCCGATTCTGTGGGATAAACAGCGAAATACCATCGTGTCCAATGAATCGGCTGAAATTATCCGGATGTTAAATACGGCCTTTGATGATGTTGGTGCAGTGAGCGGAGATTATTACCCGCAACCGTTGCGCAATGAAATCGACGCCCTGAATGAGCGTATATATGATACGGTAAATAACGGTGTCTATAAGGCGGGATTTGCCACCACTCAGGCGGCATATGAAGAAGCCATCGGCCCCTTATTTGACAGTCTTGACTGGCTGGAGGGGATTTTGGGCGGCACGCGTTATCTGACCGGGGATCAGATCACAGAGGCGGACTGGCGCCTATTCACCACCTTGGTTCGTTTCGATCCGGTGTATGTAGGGCATTTCAAATGTAACCTGAAAAGAATAGCCGATTACCCAAATCTGTCTGGTTATATGCACGACCTGTATCAGCAACCGGGCGTTGCGGAAACTGTAAATATGGTCCATATTAAGCGCCATTACTATGAAAGCCATGCCACGATTAATCCAAGCGGCGTGGTGCCATCCGGGCCAGTGATTGACTATGCGGCCCCGCACGGCAGGGGATAGTCCGTGAACACATTATATAAAAACAGAAATGAAAAGGGAATAAGATGGAAGAACCGAATATAGTTGGTCGCAAACCGGTAAAAGTGGATTTGGAGGCGGGCGAAACATACTATTGGTGCAGTTGCGGCAAATCCGCCAGCCAGCCCTTCTGTGATGGCTCACACCGGGGAACATCCTTCACCCCTCATGCCTTTACGGCAGAAGACAGCGGTGAAGCCTATCTCTGCCTCTGCAAGCATACGAAAAATGCCCCTTTTTGTGATGGTTCTCATGCAAAATTACCGCAGGACGGGGCAGAGGTAACTGCCGCTGCTGCTCCCTCAGGCGGTCCGCCCGACCCGGTGCCAACACCGGAAGAACCCACGGTCAAGGCCATACATGACCTGGCACGGGACGGGCTTTCCAAGGTCGGGCATCACGGCGAGATGGCCTCTATGGGGGTGCCGCGCTACGACTTGCCCGACTGGAATGATATTCAGATTTTACCAGCGCAATTTGCGCGCAAACCATTGATGGATGATGTGCCCGTCGCCGCGGATCTGGTCATCGGACCCAATGCCCGCAAACCGCTGGTCCTCAAGATGCCCTTGTTTGTTTCTGACATGAGCTTTGGAGCCCTGTCAGAAGAAGCCAAGGTCGCCCTGTCCAAGGGTGCGGAGCTGGCCGGGACGGGGATCTGTTCCGGTGAAGGCGGCATGCTGCCAGAGGAACAGGCGGCCAACAGCCGTTATTTTTATGAACTTGCCTCTGCCCGCTTTGGCTATCGGGAAGATATATTACCCCGGGTGCAGGCCTTTCATTTCAAGGGCGGTCAGGGGGCGAAAACCGGCACCGGTGGTCATTTGCCCGCCAGCAAAGTGGTGGGCAAGATCGCAGAGGTCCGGGGGCTTGCCGAACGGACCCCCGCCGTATCGCCGCCAACTTTTGATGATCTGGTGACCGTTGCCGATTTTGCCAGATTTTCCGACCGGGTCCGTGAGATTACCGGCGGCATTCCCATCGGTTATAAAATCTCTGCCAATCACATAGAGGATGACATCTGTTTCGCCGTCGAAGCCGGGGCAGATTACATCATTCTGGATGGACGCGGCGGTGGCACGGGGGCGGCGCCGCTTATTTTCCGGGATCATATTTCAGTGCCGACCATTCCGGCACTGGCGCGGGCGCGGCGTTATCTGGATAGCTTGGGCCGCCCGGATATTACCCTGATTATTACCGGCGGCTTGCGTACGGCACCTGATTTTATCAAGGCTATGAGCCTTGGTGCGGACGGTATTGCTCTTGCCAATTCTGCCATGCAGGCCATTGGCTGCGTCGGCGCGCGTATGTGTAATACCAATAACTGCCCCGCCGGGATTGCTACCCAAAAGCCTGAATTACGCGCCCGGATTGATGTTGAGAAATCAGCAGAACAGCTGGCGCGTTATCTGGAGTCTTCGGTGGAATTGATGAAGGTAATGGCCCGTGCCTGCGGACATGATCATCTCAATCAGTTTAATAGTGAGGATATTACCACTTGGCATAAATCCATGAGCGATCTTTCCGGCATTGGATACGGCGGCATCGGGTAACTGCATCAGGCCGGAAGTTCTTGAGAATGCAGCCGAAATATGCTGTGTTGTGTTTTTGAGGAGGGAATGATGCATCTGACCATGCTTGACTGGGGGATTGTCATCGGTGCGATGGCGATAACCGTTGTGATCGGTTTTCTGGTCAGCCGCCGGGCGTCAAAGGACAGCAGCTCATACTTTCTGGGCGGGCGCAATATGCCGTGGTGGTTGCTGGGCGGCTCCATGGTGGCGACCACTTTTGCCGCCGATACCCCCAATCTGGTGACCAATCTGGTGCGCACGAACGGGGTTGCGGGCAATTGGGTCTGGTGGGCTTTTCTGATTACCGGCATGTTGACGACTTTCGTTTATGCGCGGCTGTGGCGAAGGCTTGGGGTGGCCACAGACATTGAATTTTACGAAAGACGCTATAGCGGTAGGCCTGCGGAATTTCTGCGCGGGTTTCGGGCGCTCTATCTGGGGCTGTTTTTCAATGTGATGATCATGGGCAATGTGACGCTGGCGGCGGTTAAGATTGGTAGTGTTCTTTTCGCCGCCCCGCCGGTGATGATGGTTCTGATTGCCGGAACCATTACGGTCGTTTTCAGCGCCGTTGGTGGCTTCCTCGGCGTGTTGATTACGGATATGATCTTATTCATTCTGTCCATGGTGGGGTCTTTGCTGGCGGCCTATTACGCGGTTAATCATCCGGCGGTGGGCGGGCTGGATGCGCTGATTAATAATGAGGCCTTGGCCGATAAAATTTCATTGCTGCCGGATATGTCCGACCCGAACCAATGGGTGCCTTTGTTGCTGATCCCCCTTGCAGTGCAATGGTGGAGCGCATGGTATCCGGGGGCGGAGCCGGGCGGCGGCGGTTATATCGCCCAGCGGATGCTGGCGGCAAAGAATGAAAATCATGCCCTTGGCGCCTCGGCTTTTTTCAATGTGGCCCATTATACCCTGCGTCCCTGGCCGTGGATATTGGTGGCGCTGGCCTCGATCATTGTCTTCCCGGACCTGAACAGTATTCAGCGTGCCATGCCCCATGTCCCGGCCAGCATTATTGGCGACGATATGGCCTATCCGGCCATGCTGACCTTTTTACCGGCAGGTATATTGGGGCTGGTGGTGGCGTCACTGGCCTCGGCTTATGTATCCACCATATCCACTCATTTAAACTGGGGCGCGTCCTATTTTGTTAATGATGTTTACCGGCGGTTTATCAGGCCCGGGGCATCGGAAAAGCGACTGGTCTGGGTAGGCCGTTTGATGACGGTTGCCTTGATGGTCTGTGCGTCCCTGCTGGCGTTGCTTTTACAGGATGCTTTTCAGGCTTTTCGTCTGTTGCTGACTATTGGGGCGGGTACGGGGTTACTGTTCCTGTTGCGTTGGTTTTGGGTTCGGATAAATGTGTGGAGTGAGGTTTCCGCCATGGTCTTTTCCTTTCTGATCAGTCTGTTCTTTGAATTTGGCCCCTACGGCGGCCTTGAGGACTGGCAAAAATTTGTCCTGAGTGTGGCCCTGACAACCACGGGCTGGATTACGGTAACCTTGCTGACACAGGCAACGCCAAAGGAAAAGTTGGATGAATTCAGGGCATCACTGTCCCTGAAAGATGGTGAGATCAGAAAAGGGCTAAAGGCCACGCTCCTGTCCACGGCGGCCATTTATGCCGTTTTGTTTGCCACGGGCTCGGTTATCTTTGCCAATTACGGGCTGGCCCTTGGGTTATTTATTGTCAGCATAGCTTGCGGTTACGGCGTCAGGCGGATAGTCTAAAACCCTATAAGATAATAAAAAGGGAGCCTTTATGGCAGAAAATATGCAGTGGTTGACGGTTCTGCCGCCCCTTGTGGCGATTGCGGTGGTTCTCTGGCGCAAGGAAGTCATTCTGGCGTTATTTCTGGCGATTTTTACCTCTGAGCTGCTTCTGCTGATTGACCCGGGCATTATCGCGCCGCTAAGCGGTTTTCTGGCCAGTTTAGAGCGGATTGTTGGCGTCTTCAGTGATGCGGGGAACAGCCGTATATTGGTCTTCAGCCTGATGATCGGGGCGTTGCTGGCCTATATCCGGGTTTCCGGCGGGGTAACGGCCATGGTGGACAGGCTGGTGCATAGTGGCCTTGCCCGAAGTCGCCGATCCGTTGGGGTGCTGACCACCCTGACCGGGATCGTGGTCTTTATCGAATCCAATCTTAGTGTCCTGACATCGGGCATATTGGCCCGGGGGCTGTTCGACAAATATGGCATGAGCCGCGCCCGCCTAGCTTATATTATTGACAGCACTAGTGCGCCTATTTGCATTCTGATCCTGCTGAACGCGTGGGGGGCTTACGTTCTGGCGCTCTTGAGCAGTTATGATCTGGACCGTCCGGCAGCAGAGATATTATGGGGCACAGTACCGCTTAATTTTTATGCGTTGATTACGTTGGCCATTGTTTTTTACACGGTGATCGGGGACAGGGTTCATGGTCCCATGGCGCGGAGTGATGCCCGGGCAGAGCAAGAATCGGCGGTCCATATACATGAATATCCGCCGACAAAGGCGCGCTTTATGATCATTCCCCTCATGACCATGATCGTTGGCATGGTGGGCTTTATGTTCTGGACTGGCGGCGGTGAACTCACCAAGGGCAGTGGCTCCAAATCAGTGCTTTATGCCACCGCGCTGGCCTGTGTCGTGGCCTATGTCATGATGCTGATGAGCCGGAAATATAGCCATATCAAGCTGGTGGAAATCGGCTTTAAGGGTATGGGCGAGCTGTTGCCGCTGGTGACGATCGTTCTGTTCTCTCTGGCCCTTGGCGCAAGTCTGAAACAATTGGGCACCGGGGTTTATATTGCCGGACTGGTCGGGGATTATCTGCCGCTGGTGCTGGTGGTGCCGGTCCTGTTCCTGAGCGGGGCGATCATATCTTTTACCACGGGCACATCATGGGGGACTTTTGCCATCCTAATTCCGCTGGCGGTGCCGCTGATTCAGACCTTGGGCCTGCCGCCGTCACTGGTGCTGTCCGCCGTGTTGGGCGGCGGGGTCTTTGGCGACCATTGCTCGCCCATTTCCGATACCACCGCCGTGTCGGCCATTGCCAGCGGGTGTGACCTGCTGGAACATGTGCGCACTCAATTGCCCTATGCCCTGCTGGCGGGGGCGTTGACGCTGGTCTTCTATGTGATTGCCAGTTTTATAATGATTTAACGCTATTGGAGACTTTGGATGCTTGTCCTGCATGATAATACTGAATCCGGTAATGCCTATAAGGTGCGGCTGCTCTTGAGCCAGCTTGGGCTGGATTTCAAGACTATCCAATATAATGTGGTAGAGGGGGAAACCCGCAGCACAGCGTTCCTGTCGGCCATCAACGACAATGGCCGGATTCCGGTTGTTGAGTTTGAGGATGGCCGGTGCCTCGCGGAATCCAATGCCATCCTCTATTATTTCGCCCGGGATACAGCGTTTTTCCCGGATGACAAATGGCAACAGGCAGAGGTCATGAAATGGCTGTTTTTTGAACAATATAGCCATGAACCTTTTGTGGCAGTGGCCAAATATATTCTGACCATGTTGCCGGATGACAGTCCGCGCCGGGCGGAAATTCCCCTGCTTCATACCAAAGGCTATGACGCCCTTGCGGTTATGGAAAATCGATTGAAAGATCATAATTTTCTGGTGGGGGATGGGTACAGCATCGCGGATATAGCGTTATTTGCCTATAGCCATAATGCAGAGATGGGCGATTTTGACCTGTCCCGCTTTCCGGCAATATTGCGCTGGATTGAGCGTATTAAGGCAACCCCCGGCTATATCGTGATGTATCCTGAGGGATGGACAAGGGAATAATCTAGGTATCACTTGTTTTTGTAATATAAGATAATTTATTCAAAGAGGGTGATCTGACTATCCGGTTGCCAATCATGCCGCCCAGCATTAAAATTGTGGACCCAATTACGGCAAAAACCGAACATATGAGTAAGGCAATTATGATGGCTTTATAACCGTGGATATATGCGTCATTCCAAGAAACTACATTCATACCCATTGCCCCCAATACCCCCAAGATAATAGCGAATACACCCCATATTGATAAATTACATATAAGTCCAATTTTAAAGATTGTACCTGACGGCAACTGGTGAAATTCCAGTTCATTTATTATTTTTTCATTCATGAGAAAATCCCCTTTCGAAACATATTAATACATATTTCCCGTGGTTGCTCAAGTTAAAGATCAAACAGGTCAGATATTGCTTTAAAACCGCGCCGCGATCTTGTCGTAATCTTCCAGCGCACCAAGCGGGCCGACGGCGGCGAGGGACAGTTTGTTATCGCTTAACATCCGGTCCATATAGCGCATGACGGCGACCTCATCGACCTGATCAATCTTTTCAATAATCTCAGCATGGGGGACGGGGCGGCCAAAGATCATCATTTGCCGGCCCAGCTGTTCCATGCGGCTGGTGGTGCTTTCCAGTGACATGAGTAACCCAGCCTTCATCTGGGCGCAGGCGCGATGTACTTCCTGCGCGGTAACGGATTGTGACAGGGCGTGCATTTCCCCGGCGACCACAGGGACTAATTCCGCCACTTGCGTCGGGCCGGTCCCGGCGTGGATGGCAAAACTGCCGCCGTCCATATAGGATTGCATGAAGCTATAGATGGAATAAACAAGGCCGCGTTTTTCCCGGATTTCCTGAAACAGGCGCGACGACATGCCGCCGCCCAAAATCATGGACATGATTTGCGCCGCGTAAAAATCCGGATCATCATAAGCTATGCCCTCAAAACCGATCAACAGGTTAACCTGTTCAAGGTCCCGCTGTTGGGACTTTACCCCCCCTTGATAACGGGCCGTATCATTTGCGGTGTCGCGCGCATGCTCTAAGCTGCTAAACTCTTCGGATGTCTGTTCAATGAAGCGGTCCGGGTCAAAATTGCCTGAGGCCACCACAACCATCTGTTCGGCCTTGTAATGGCTGGCCATATAATCGGACAGGTCATTTCGGCTGAAATTATTGACCAGATCCACGGTGCCCAGAATAGGACGGCCAACGGGTTGGTCCGGATAGGCGGCTTCCTGAAAATAATCAAAGACGATGTCATCGGGCGTGTCGTTGGACTGGCCGATTTCCTGTATGATGACCCCGCGTTCCCGCTCCAGTTCCTGATTATCAAAGACCGAATGTTGCAGAATATCAGCTAGGACATTCAGGCCCAGCGGCAGGTCATCTTTCAGAAGCCTTGCATAATAGGTGGTATGTTCCCGTGAGGTATAGGCGTTCAGGTAGCCGCCTACATTTTCCACCACCTCTGCAATATCACGGGCAGAGCGTCTTTCGGTTCCCTTGAACGCCATATGTTCCAGCATATGGGACAGGCCGTTCTGGTCGGGCCGTTCATGGCGGCTGCCCACATCGGTCCAGACCCCAACGGTCACCGTTTCCACATGGGGCATGACATCACAGACAACCCGCAGGCCACTGTCCAGTTTTGTCACGGTTACGGTCATAAATTTTCCCGGATATAGGATTTCAGCGCGCCCAGATCATGGTCCAGAAGATCATATTTCTCCGGCCGCTCGAACAGGTCGGCCATATGGGCGGGCAGGGCCGGATGTTGTCCGGTGACCTTTTCCACGGCGTCCGGGAATTTGGCCGGATGGGCGGTGCTTAAGGTAATCATGGGCGTGGCGGGGTCGGTGTTTTTCAACTCTGCCGCCCTGACGCCAACCGCCGTATGGGGGTCAATCAATTGCCCGGTCTGCGCAAAGACGGCCTTGATGGTGGCTTCCGTATCGCCTTCGCTGACCTGTATGGCATCAAAAATCTGTTTGGCCTTGTTCAGTTCCGGACCATCAATGGTGAAGCTGCCCGAGCTCGTGAGACCATCCATCAGGCGGCGCACTTCGTCGCCCTGACCATCATAGAGATTATGGAGTAGCCGTTCAAAATTGCTGGAAACCTGAATATCCATACTGGGGCTGATGGTCGGGCTGACATTGCCTACTGTATAATCGCCGCTGGTCAAGACGCGGGTCAATATGTCGTTGCGGTTGGTGGCCACGATCAACTGACGGATGGGCAGCCCCATCTTTTGCGCCATATAGCCCGCGTAAATATCGCCGAAATTTCCCGTGGGGACGCTATAGGATACTTCCCTGTCCGGGGCACCAAGAGCCACCGCGGAGGTGAAATAATAAACAATCTGGGCCATGACCCGCGCCCAGTTGATGCTGTTAACCGCCGATAATGTGATCTCATCCCGAAAGGCCAGATCATTGAACAGAGCCTTGACCATGGCCTGACAATCATCGAAATTACCATCCACCGCCAGATTATGCACATTGGGCGACAGGACGGTGGTCATTTGCCGCCGCTGAACATCGGACACCCGGCCCTTGGGGTGGAGCATGAAGATTTCCGCACACGCCCGGTCCTTGATACATTCAATGGCGGCAGAGCCCGTATCGCCGGAGGTCGCCCCCACGATGGTTACCTTGCGCCCTTGTTTGGTCAATATATGGTCAAAGAGATGGCCGAGCAGTTGCAGGGCCACATCCTTGAAGGCCAGCGTGGGGCCGTGGAACAACTCCAGTATCCAGTGGTTGCTGTCGCTCTGGCTCAAGGGGACAATGGCTTTGTGCCGGAATGTGCCATATGCTTTCGTAATGATCTCTGACAGATCATCCTCGGCAATATCGGGACAGACAAAGGGGGTCATCACACGCAGGGCCACGTCCTGATAGCGCATGCCCCGAAAGGCACGTATGTCATCTGCGCTGAAGTGGGGAAGGTCCAAAGGCACATATAGCCCGCCGTCACGGGCAAGCCCGGTGAGCAGAACATCATTAAACCCAAGCTCTGGTGCCTGACCTCTGGTGCTGATATATTTCACGATTTAACCCTTTAACATTAATGGGTGAAATTAATAGGCCCAGACCCTTGCGAATGCAAGTCAGAAATGGTCATCGGGTCTTTCAACCTTGTGCAGGCTGGAGATAACATAAATTACCAGCAGAACGATGGCCAGACCATACCATGTCATGGCGTAATCCAGATGGTTATTGACCAGTTGAACCCGCGTGCGTCCGCCTACGGGATATTGACCAGGCTCTGTGCCTTCGTCGGCATAGACAAACATGGGGAAGACATCGCTCAGTTCCTGTGCCTGAGCCATGGCGTTCAGGTCGCCAAAATACCATAAATTCCGGTCAAGGTCATTCTCCGGTGCAAAGCGTTCCTTGCGCCAGCTTTTGCGTAAAACACCGGTGATCTGTATGGGGCCGGATTTAATGGTATCGGGGCGCGTTGAGGGTTCTTTCAAATCTTCCGGCACCCAGCCCCGGTTGATGATCACATATTTGCCGGCCGATGTGATCAGAGGGGTGAACAGGTCATAACCGGGCCGTCCGTTGGGGCCGACACCATATAGCGGCATCTCCCGCATATGCAGAAAACGGCCGGATACGGTAACATGACGATAGAGCCAGTCATCGGGGGTCGTTATGCTGTCCGGCAAAGCAACCGGCGGCAGATGATACCGCTGGTCCAGTTTCTGGGTCAGGTCCAGTTTCCAGTTCAGCCTGTCCACCTGCCAATTACCCAACAGGCAAAGCACTACAAGCAGGGGGATGGTCATCAGGGTGGGCCAGAGACGCGGCCTGAAAGTATATTTACTGATCGAGTTTCCCCTCGCTGGCATTGAAATGATATTGGGCGGCGACCATCAGGGCCTTTGCCGGGCGTAATAACAATAATGCGCCGCCTATGATACTTGGGATCCATAGTAGCAGATGCAACCACAGGGGGGGTGAGAATTTAACCTCAACAAACAGGGCAAGGCCAACAATGATAAAACCCAGAAACATGATGATGAAAACCGCCGGACCGTCGCCTGAATCAAATTTGGTAAAATCCAGACCGCAGTTGGGGCATTTTTCGCCAAAGGTGAGAAAGCCCGCATAGAGCTTTCCGATACCGCATTTGGGGCATTTGCAAAACAGCCCCGCCCGAAAGGGCGAGACTGTGGTGTTATTGGGGGAATGGGTCACGTACCGCCTACTTAATGTACGCCCGGCGTTCCCGCACCGCCCACATAAATGCTGACGAAAAGGAACAGCCAGACCACATCAACGAAATGCCAATACCATGCGGCGGCCTCGAATCCGAAATGATGGTCAGGTGTAAAGTGACCTTTAAGACCCCGCAACAGACAAACGGTCAGGAATATGGTGCCGATCAACACATGGGCACCGTGAAATCCGGTCGCCATATAGAAGGTTGAGCTATAGATATTCTCATCAAAGGCAAATGTTGCATGGGCATATTCATAAATCTGAACCCCGGTGAAGGATGCACCCAGAAGAATGGTGAAGAACAGCATATTGATGAATGTCTTACGGTCGCCTTCTTGCAGGGCATGATGGGCCCATGTAACCGTGGTGCCGGAGGTGAGCAAGATCAATGTATTGACCAAAGGCAGATGCCAGGGGTCAAGGGTCTCAATGCCTTGCGGTGGCCAAACGCCGCCAATGGCCTCTGTCGGGAACAGGCTGGCATTAAAATAGGCCCAGAACCAGGCTACAAAGAACATGACCTCTGAAATGATGAACAGGAACATGCCGTAGCGCAGGCCAAGCTGAACGATTGCCGAATGATGCTTTTCATGCTCACCTTCCCGGATCACATCTCCCCACCAGCTATAGGCCCCATACAGGACAATGGTAACGCCCACATAGAACAGCGCGCTGTATGAGCCAGGCATGCTAGAGATCAGCGGGATTTCATGCATATACATCATGGCTCCAACGGCCATTAAAAATGCACCCACAGAGCTGACAATGGGCCATGGGCTTGGGTCTACGAGATGGTACTCATGTTTTTGTGCATGTGAATCTGACATTTTGATCCCTTATACCTTAAGTTTAAAAA